>DASQDA010000460.1:0-1602 GCA_035634435.1 Polyangiaceae bacterium | reverse complement strand
AGAGCGACGCTTCTCACCATTATCGCTGGCTGATCGAGATGGACCTCGGGATTTTGCCCGACGACGCGCTCGGCACCACGCTGGAGGAGTGCGCGGCGATCCAGCGCTCTACGCGTGAGCTGGAGACCGAAGCAACGCTCGCGCTCCTGGGGGCTTACGCCGGGGTTTCGGCGCTGGGCGAGCGTGCCGGAGCCGTCAGCGCTGAACAGTTGCTCGCCGCCCTGCTGGTGCCCGACACGCTCGAGCTCGCCAGCGTGACGCCCGCGCTGGCGCTGTCCTGTGTTGCCCAGGTGCAGCTGCGGCGACAGGTGCTCGGTGACGTCACCGGGCCCGCTGCTCTGCTGTCCGAGTTCGTGAAAGGCTTCGGCGAGCGCGGCCCGCGCGAACGCGAGCCGGCCGAGCCGCGCTGGAGCGAGACCCCTCAGCGTTTGCAGCGCCTCGTCGAGGTGTTGATGCGCGCTGACCCGGAGCTTGCCGAGGCTCGCCTGGCAGGGTCGCGGCGCGACCGCCGCGAGGTCATCGAGCGCGTGCTGCTAGCCTGCGGGCCGCTGGAGGCGCTGGCCTTTCGCACCCTGCTAGGAAGCGTGCACGAGCTGCTCACCTTGCGCAGCCGGCTGCACCGGGTCCGAGCGCGGACGCTGGCGATGCTTCGCATGGCAGTGCTGGATGTGGATCGCCGGCTCTTGCGCTTGATGGGTGCGACGCCAGGTAGCGCGTTTTTCCTGAAGCTCGCCGAGCTGCTCGACAGCACCGTGCGGCCAAGTCGGGAGCTTGCGGGTCGGGCCCGTGAGCGGCGGGAGCGTTGGGAGCGCGTTGCGGAGCGGCGAGCTCCCGCCGCCCTGCTCGGGCGCGCTTTGGTTCAGCGGGCGAGCGATGCGCTCCTGACCGGCGTGGGAGTGGGGGGCCCCGTCGTGCGCGGCCGCGCGCGGCTTGCCGCCGACGTGGATGCGGCGCTCTTGGTCGAACCGGGAGAGGTGCTCGTGATGCGCTCGCTCGATCCCGGCTGGGCGCCGCTTCTGCTAGCCGCGTCGGCGGTGGTGACGGACGCGGGTGGTGTAACGGACGAGGGCGTCATGGCCGCCTGCGCTCTGGGTGTGCCCATCGTTGTCGGGGCGCGTGAGGCCACCCAGCGCCTTTTCAACGGTGACGCCTTGCAGGTCGACACGCGCGCAGGCACCGTCCAGCGACTATGAGCTCGGTCGCGCAAAAGTGGGTAGCTACGCACGAGGAGCCAGTCTCGTCGCTGCTCGCGCGGCTAGAGCAGACCGCGGCTTTGCCCGAAGGCCGTGTGTTCGTCGATGGTCGGCGTGTCAGCGATCCGACCCTGGGGCTCGCCGCCGGTGCGTGTGTCGAGATCTACGCGCCGCGCATCAATGCGGCCGCGTTCACGCTGCTGGCAGAGGTCGAGGGTATTCTCTTCGTCGACAAGCCCGCTGGCATGGCGACCGAGCCCGAGCGGCGCGGTAGCGTGGGCTGCCTGACCCACGTCGTGGCCGCCAGCCTGGGCGCGGCAGCCGCCCAGGTGCATGCCCTCTCGCGCCTGGACGTGGGCGTCAGTGGCGTCGTGCTGCTCGGACTCACACCAGCCGCCAACCGCCGCGT
>DASQDA010000459.1:0-9378 GCA_035634435.1 Polyangiaceae bacterium | reverse complement strand
TTTCGGCTTTCCAGCAGGCCTGCCGGCAAGCGCTTCGTAGTGTGGCCGCCCGGCAAACGCGCAATCGTGGGGTCGGTGACGCCCGCTAGATCCACGATGCTGGCGCTCGTGGCAGCTCCCAGCCAACCGACGTCGAGCGCAGCCACGATCCGCGAGCGCGACAGCAAAGGCCGCGCGGCTTCGATCAATGCCCCCCGCTGTGTACCCACCGCGCGCGCGCTCGGACCGAGCGTGATGCCGACGGCGGCACACACCGCGAGCATGGCGCCCAGGCGCACAGCGCGCGCAGGCCCGGCTGTCTTGAGCTGGGCAAGCTCGGCCGCCGCCAGGAGCAGGCTCGGCAATACCGGCACGAACAGCCGGTAAAGCGGCATCCAGTCGCCCCCCGCCACGATCAGCGACACCACGTGAGCTGGCAGCGCCGCCGCGATGATGCGGGTGCGCACGGACGCACGCCGGAGCACGCGCGTTGCGAGCAAGAGCGGCGGACCGCTCAGCAGCAGCGCACCCAGCGCGTAGCGAGCTCCGTGCTGAACGTCGGAGGGCTTGGCGACGAGCGACAGCGGATAAGCATGCCCGAAGAAATGCGTCCTCAGGACGCCCACCAGCACGCAGCCGCCAGCAACCCACGCAAGCCCGCGCGCGGCTCGGAACAGCCGAGCCCGCGGGCTCCGGCTGCCACCTTCCCAGGCACCCCGGCCGACGGCAATGGCGGCTGCCCACGGAGCCAGCTCGGGTCGCAGTGCCGCTGCGAGGCCGAGCGCCGGCGCCGCGAGCGTGCCCGGCAGCACGCCGACGCACGCCAGTGCCGTGACGACGCCCGTCTCCATGCCGGACACCGACCAAGCAGCGAGGGGCGCGTTGACCAGCAGACCCAGCGCCCCAACCGCGAGCCCGTGCCAACCGAGCCGCATCCACTCACGGCCCAGCGCCCCTGCGGCCGTCACCCAGGCGGCAGCCCCCAACCACTGCGCCGCAACGAGCGTCTCGGTGACACTGGAGCGGGCGAACGGCGCCAGTAGCAAGGCCCAACCCAGTGGAGTGACAGCGTCCACGATGGGTCCCTCGGCGTTGAACCGATAGCCGTGACCGTTCGCGAGATGGTGGGCGACGCGTGCGCTGATGAAGGCGTCGTCGACGCTGAAGCCCCACAACCAGGCCATTGGGACCCCCGCGGCGAAAATCGCCAGGAGTGGTCCGAGCAGCGACTTTGTTGACGGCCTCATACTTCCAGCTCAGGGGGCGTCCGGCGCCGGGATCCAGCAGCAAAGCTGCTGCATTGGCCCTGCTAGTCCCGGCGTGGAGCCCGCAGCCCCCGCTTTGCACGAGCGCTAGCGGGGGCGCGGCGCGCTGTCCACTCTTGCGCGATCCTCCCTGAAAACTGGGGGACTTACCCAAACTCTTTCTACGATGGTCACCGTCCGATGTCAGCCATCGAGGTCGTCGTCCGCCCGCGTCCCGAAACCACTCCTTCTACTGCCCTCGCACCTTTGCAAGGGCTGTTCGACGTCATCGTGGATGGCGTCAACATCACCGCGCGTCTCGGCGAAAGCCAGGCGCTCTCCGTTCTTTCCGACCTAGGCCACGCGGCCGCGGCCCTCAGCCGCGGAAAACGCGATCGCGTCACCCTTCCCCTCTACACCGAGGACGAGGTCTGGGAAATCGGACTCGAGGCCGACGGCAGCGACCTGTTGCTCAGCGTCTATCGCAGTGGTCCTCAGCCGGAGGTCGCGCTTCACGAGCGGCGTATCGAGCTCACGGCGTTCCGGACGGCCATCACACTCGCCATTGATGAGGCCAGCGCGCGCGACACGCCGCCCGGCACGGCAGCCGCGCTTGCCAGCGCTCGTCGCCTGCTCGACATGCCGTGGCCGAGCTACGGCCGTCGCGCCATCGGCCGCGTTCCGTGCACGGTGACGCCGCGCGGTACGGGCGCCCTCACCTTCAGTGCCCAGGCAGACTTTCGCGAGGCGAGCCGCCCGGAGATGGACTCCGGCTCACCCCATGTCGAGCGCGCCGACCTGCACTCGCTGCTCGTGCGCGGCTCGGTCGCAGCCAGCGCACGCGGACGCACCATCCGACTCGAGGGTGTGTATCTGTTCTTGATGGCAGAGCGGCTGGTGGCGCTGGCCCAGGAAGTGCTCGAGGCGTGGCGCGGGGAACGCGCGCTGATACGACGGCTGAGCGTTCAGGGGACTCGCATCGCGCTGCAACGCGGGCCAGGCAACGCGAGCCTCTCGCTCACGCTGGCGGCGCGCGACAATCGACGTAGCGAAGAAGGCGTCACGCTGGTCGAGATCGAAGTGCCGAGCTTCGTCAAGGCTAGCGCTCGGTTCGCCCGTGCGCTCTGTGAGAAGTTCCTGGAGACCGACCCTGCTCAGGAGAAAAACCTGCGTCTGGTGGCGCTACGCCGGGCCGCGCGTGATCTGGAGCTCAGCGTCGCCGACGCGACGGCCGAGGACTCGCTCACGAATCCGGAACCCGAGACGTATCGCTCGTTCGGTCTACCGCGCGCGCGCAGCGAACGCGGCATGTGGGAGCACGGCTCCGCGATTCGTTTTTCGCCGCGCTGGGTGGCGGCGGTCCCCGGCATCGACCTGCGGGCCACGTTCCATTGCGGCGAACGCATCGTGGTGGGAAGCCAGCGGGAAACGGCCTGCCTCGATAGCAACAGCGGCAGCGTGTTGTGGAGGCACGTTGGACCGCGGGCTGCCAGCGTGCCGACTCCACTCGGTCTCGGACGCTTGCATGCCGACGGGCTCGTCGAGCTCCTCGACCTGGAAACCGGCGAGCTCCGCTTCAGTACGCGCTTGCGGCCACGCGCCTCGAGCTGCGCTTCGGGAGCGCTCGTCAACGCGCCCGGGCTGCCCAAGTTGTTGGTGGTGGCTGAAGGGGACCGTTCCGTCACTGCCATCGACCTCGTGTCCGGCGAGGTTCGCTGGCGCTACACCGCTCGGCGCGCGACCAGCTTTCGTCTGCGACGCGCCGGGCGTCTGCTGTTGGTTGCAGGTGGCGATTCAGCGCTCGTGGCGCTCGACGTGGTGAGCGGCGAGGTGGTCTGGCGGGTGCGCGATCGCCTGCCTTTCAGCGGGGATCTGAGCGTTGACAAGGACAGCGCCTTTGCTCTGGCTGGCGGTCCCATCGGCCCGGCCAAGCTGTTCCACGTGGACCTGTGGTCTGGCGCGGTGCGCTGGAGCTACGAGCTCGAGGACCGTCCCGTTGCCGGACAAGCGCCGCTCGTGGCGCGCACACGAGTGGTGGTTCCGGTGCGCGATCGGCGCGGCCTCGGCGCGGTTGCGCTCGATCCAGCGACTGGCGAGGTCGCGTGGCGCCACGAGCCAGGGCTGGCTTCGCCCACGACGGCCTGGCTTGCGGTCGACGATACGTTCGTGGCGAACTGCGCTTCGGGAGCGCTGCTGTGCCTGGAAGCCGAAACCGGCGCGCTGCGCTATAACCACGTTTTTTCGCGCCACGTCGACGCTGACCAGCCGCGCCGCCTCGAGCCGGTGTTGCGCAACGGTGCCCTTTTCGTTCCCCAGCACCGGGTCCACGTGGTGCGGCCGCGCGATGGCGAGGTCATCGGCACCGTGCCGACCGATTTGATTCCGGACCTGCTGCGGGTGGACGAGCGCTGCACCGCTTACATCGCCGAAGAGAGCGGCCACCTGGCGGCGTTCGGCGTGGCGCCCAAGCTCATCCTCGTGAAATGAGCGGTTCGGGTTGCCGCTCCTCGTCGGAAGCTCGGGCACGCAGTGAGGGCAGATGCGCTGGCAGCGGCAACGGCCCCCCGACTGCCGCAGCCTTGTCGCGAACGAAGCGCGCGATCTCGCGGAACGGCACCGCGGTGGGACAGAGCTGCTCCTTCTCCGCCAACACCTGCTCGGGTACGAACGAGAAGCTGTAAGCGGCCGCTCGAAAATCCGGCATGCTGCGCGAGGCGCCGAGCACCAAGGCCATCAGGCCGCGGTAAGCGCCGCCGGAAGCGGCAATCCGGTCGGCCTCGTTGCGGTCGCACAAACCGCAGGCGATGCAGCGCTGGAAGCCTGGCATGGCCGCGCGCTCCGCTGGGCTGACCGGCGGCAGCGCGTCAGCATCGTAGTTTTCGCGAAAGGCTGAAAGGCCGCGGCCGCGGCGGCTGAACAACCGCCGCAGTATCGTGCGAAGCAGCGCGAACGTCAGCAGAAGCCATGCTTTGACGCGACCAGGCACCTGCGAAGAGTAGCGCGGTGGGGCCAAGGCGGCCGCTGCAGCCCGCCGGGTAGGTTTGGCTGCGCTGCTGCGTACTATGCGATGGAAGGCGCAACACGGGAGGCGTCACGCGTGACGCTGTTACGCGGGTGTTACGCTTTCAAGACATCGTTTTCATTCAGCAAATTGTCGGCACGCCGTGTGCTCTATAGGTCGGCGAGCGCCACACGGCGCCAAAGGACCGACCTCAGATGGACAACTTGGCCTTCGACACCGCCCCGACCGCTTGCGCCCACTACCGCTCCAACGGCTATTCCTCGGCCGCGGCCTTGCTGACACCCACCGCCGCACTGGCGAGCGTGCAAGCGGAGCCTCTCTCGGCTGCGGCGCTTGAAGAAGCGGAGCTCGTCAGTGGGCTGCTGACCGGCAGTGCCTCCGCCTGGCGCGAGTTCAACATTCGCTACTCGCGCCTTATCCTGAGTTGCATCTCGCGCGTCACGGCGCGTTTCGGTCGCGTTAGCCCCGAGGACGTTCGCGAGATCCACGCGACGCTCTGCTTGCAGCTGTTGTCCAACGACAAACACAAGTTGCGAACCTTCGAGCCCGGGCGCGGCGCGCGGCTCGGTACTTGGCTCGGGCTCCTCGCTACTCACACCGCCTACGACTTCCTGCGAGCAGTGCGCCGCACGCCCAGGCTCGACGACCTCAGCTGTGCGGAAGCAGAAGCAGTGGCGGGCGAGACGCCCGACCCTAGCGAGTCCACCTTGCAGCGCGAGCGCGCCCGCTTGCTCGGGCTCGCTCTGGAGGAGTTGAGCGCCAAAGACCGCGAGTTCGTCGAGCTCTACTACGTGCAGGGCATGAGTCCCGAAGAAGTCGCCCAGGCGATGAACGTCAGTGTCAAGACGGTCTATTCCAAGAAGCACAAGCTCCAGAGCCGCCTCGAGAGCCTGCTTTCGGCGGAACGCCTCGCCGCCTGAAGCTTGCCGCGTCCGCCTCGGCTCGCACGTGTGGTAAACGGGCTGCCGTGCGTGCCACCTCTCGGCTTCTGGGCTCACACGCCGCCCCTTTTGCTCTGCTGGCGACGGCGCTCGCCTGCGGCGGTCCGCAGGCGGCGCACGGCGGCCGGCCAGGAGCAGAACAAGCCGTCGCTGCACCCGCCATCGAACATGTGAGGCTCAGCCACCATCCCGTGCTTTCGCTGGTCGCTCGCACGGGTGATCCCCAAGGGGCCCTTGCTTTCGCCACCCAGCAGAGCGGCGGCAGTGCAACCTCCGCTGCGCTCGCGTCGGTGTTGGCTGCGCGCCTCGAGGCCGGCGGCGTGCTGGGGGTTGAAGCTCGTGCGCATGGTCTGGGCATCGAGCTTGCTTGGCTCGTGCAGAGCGCCGCGGATGTCGAGCGCTTCATCCCCGCCCTGCGGGTCGCGCTCGAGCGCGAGGTAGTGCGGGGCGATCCCGCGCTCGCCCGCGCGCGTTTAGCGGGTGAGGCGCTTCGAGCGCTGCGCTTCACGGGCTCGGCGGAAGCCGCGGCCGCCGCTTGCTCCGGCGAGCTGGGGTTGCCGCCGGGTGCGGCGCCACTCGACCTCGATAGCAATGCAGGCCTTGCCAACCTCGAGCGAGCGCGCCGCGCGGCGTTCAGTCGCGATGCCTCGGCCCTCGCTGTGCTGGGCCCGAAGGCGGTGCTGCACGCCGCCGTGAGCGCCGCTTCCGACGCTGACCGCTGGCCGAGCCCCAGCGCGGACCCGGAGCCGTGGCCGACCGGCGAATCTGTCGGTGTCGATCGCTCCGCTGGGGCGCGCCGTTTGAGTGTCGCTCTGCGTGTGCCCGACGCGGATGCGGCGATCGGTGCTGGCGTCGCGCTCGGCACCCCAGGCTCGCCGCTCCTCGAGCGGCTCGCAACGCTGGCGCCACCTTGGCGGCTCGAACGTGCAACCGGCGTGGCCCGGCAGACGGGTGGTTGCTTACGGCTCGATGCGATGCCTGAGCAAGGCGACCCTGGCCCCAACGCTGGCGAGATCGGACGCGTCGCAGCCCTCATCGAAGCGGACGCTCTGCGCGCCGCAACCGAAGCTCCACCCGGGTCACTTGCCGAGAGCGTTCTGCGTCCGCTCGATCCGCGGCGCGCGGCAGCTCTCGCAGCGTGGGGTGCTTTGCCGAGCAGTCGCCTCGAAGCAGCGGTCACGCGCATCATCAGTTACCAGGCGCAGCCGTTCGACAAGGTGAGCGCACCCGACGTGCACAGGGCCGTCGTCGAGGCCCGCTCACGCCTGGTGCGTCCGAGCGTCGAGCTCAGCTGGCGTTTGGAGGCGGGACAGGGGGAGCTCTGGATGCTGCTCGCGAGCCCGTGTGGAACGGCTATCGAGGGCTCCAAGGACGCGGGAGCTTCCGCTCTCATGCTGCGCGCCGCGGCCGAAGCCGCTCGCAACGGCGGCGTTCGGCTGGAGCCTTGGGTCACGCCGGACGGAATCGGTTTGCTCGCCCACGCGCCACGCTCGCACCCCGCAGAATTGCCCGCCGAGCAGGCGCGGCGGGTCGCAACCACGCTGGGCCGTGCACTGTCGTCGCAGCTGGAGGGCGCCAAGATTGGCGCTGCGCGCGCCCAGCACTTGGCGGAGCTGGGCGGACGCTCCTTTCCGGGTTGGGCGCTGACTTTGGAAGGTCTGGCGCCGGAACATCCGTCGCTGCTAGAGCCGCGGGGCCTGTGGGAGAGCGCCAGCGAGGTCGCCACGGAGGCGCTCGAGCGTGCGCGACGCGCCCTCCTCGTTGGGCCATTGCGGCTGACGGTGCTGGCCAACGTCGAGGCCGCACAGGCAACCCGCGCCGCCGCCGAGCTCGAGACGTGGCTCATGCCGTTTCGCGCGGAGCTGCGCGGCTGTCCCAGTGTGCGCGTCAACCCAGCGCGGCGCGGTCAAGCGCAGCCCCAAGGCGGCCTCGGAACCACCGGCGAAGGCGCTTATGTCGGCGCCCTACTGGCACCCAGCGGCTTGGCTGGTGCGCGGGCAGCCGAGGTGTCGGCGTTCGTGCTCAACCGTGCCGGCGGCTGGCTAGAACGCGGCTTGGCCGGGATCGGCGGAGCGACCGCTCAAGCGCACGCCTTGGGCGGCAGTCGCCGCCCGGCCTTGGTGGTGGCAATTCGCGCCACACCGGAACGCGTGAACGAAGCCATCGCTCGCGTGCGAGCCGTGCTCGAACAATTCGCACGCGGCTCCGTGAGCGCGGAGGAGGTCGCCTACGCGCAGAGCGAGCTCGCGCGGAGGGAGCTCGCCGAACGCTTCGACCCGCGCCGCCGCATCGTCGAGCTGTGGCGCGGCTCGTTACCACCCGTGCTCAACGTTACCGAGCTCCGGGCGGCTCAGGCCGAGCTCGGCGCGGCGGCGCATTGGCTGGTTGGCGCCGCGCTTCCGCCGTAGTCGCATCGCCAGGCGAGGCGACTAGGGCCATGTGGCGCGCATTTTGCCGTCCGGGCTTGCCGGTTCTCCGCCGCATCACTTCGTGCTAGCTCGGTCGCGCGATGGCCCGCCGCAAGACCGTTCTGATCCTCGACTACGGTTCTCAGTACACCCAGCTCATCGCGCGGCGGGTGCGAGAGAGTCACGTCTACTCCGAGATTCACCCCTGCACGTTGTCCTTGGAAGCGATCCAAACGCTCCAGCCGGATGCGATCATTCTGAGCGGCGGCCCACAGAGCGTGTACGACGGCTCATCGCCCCGCAGCGACGCCGGGCTCTTTCAGCTGGGTCTACCCGTTCTCGGGATCTGCTACGGCCAGCAGCTCATGGCTCAGCAACTGGGCGGGCGCGTCGAGCCGAGCGACGAGCGTGAGTATGGCCCCGCACGGCTCACCGTGACCGAGAGCTCTGGCATCCTCGCGTCCTTCCAGCCGGGCGAAGAGCTGCAAGTTTGGATGAGCCACGGCGATCGGCTCACCGCCCTGCCCCCGGGCTTCCGCAGCATGGGGCAAAGCACGAACGCGCCGTTTGCGGCCATCGCGGATGTCGAGCGCCGCATCTTCGGGATTCAGTTTCATCCCGAGGTGGCGCACACACCTCGGGGCAGCGAAATCTTGCGTGCCTTTCTGTTCGAGGTCGCTGGCCTCGAGCCGAGCTGGACCCCCGGCTCCTTCGTGGACGAGGCGGTCGAGAAAGTGCTGTCCACCGTTGGCCCCACCGATCGCGTCATCTGTGGTCTGAGCGGCGGCGTCGACTCGTCCGTCGCAGCCGTGCTGTGCCACCAAGCGCTCGGCGAGCGCCTGGTGTGCATCTTCGTGGACAACGGCATGCTGCGCGCAGGTGAGTTCGAGAGCGTGGTGCATGCGATGCGCCAGAGCTTTCACTTGAACCTGGTGCCGGTGAACGCTAGCGGCCAGTTTCTCGACGCGCTGCGCGGCGTGACCGACCCCGAACAGAAGCGCAAGATCATCGGGCGCGTCTTCATCGAGGTTTTCGAGCAGCACGCCGCCCGCGTTGAAAACGTGAAGTTTCTCGTACAAGGCACGCTCTACCCGGACGTCATCGAGAGCGTCAGCGTCAAGGGTCCGAGCGCCATCATCAAGAGCCATCACAACGTCGGAGGCTTGCCCGAGCGCATGAAGCTGAAGCTCATCGAGCCGCTGCGCGAGCTCTTCAAGGACGAAGTGCGTCGCGTTGGCGAGGCGATGGGGATGCCGCAAGACGTGCTGATGCGGCATCCCTTTCCCGGTCCCGGTCTCGCTGTCCGCTGCCTCGGTGAGCTCAACGAGCAACGCTTGGACGTGTTGCGAAGGGCGGATCGTATCGTCGACGAAGAGATCCGTTCGGCAGGGCTCTATGACACCGTGTGGCAGTCGTTCGCCGTTCTTCTGCCGGTTCGCAGCGTCGGCGTGATGGGCGATGGCCGAACCTACGAGGAGACGTGCGCGATCCGGGCGGTCACCTCGACCGATGGCATGACGGCCGACTGGGCGCGCTTGCCTCACGACGTGCTGGCGCGCATGAGCACGCGCATTATCAACGAGGTACGCGGGATAAACCGGGTGGTCTACGACATCAGCTCCAAGCCGCCCGCCACCATCGAGTGGGAATGAGCGGCGCTTTGCCGACGCTCCCCCGACGCTCCCTGCTCATTCTCACCGCCGGACTCTGGGCCTGCGGCGGCGGCGCACGGCCTGTCGTGCCGTTGCGCTTCAATCGCGCCAAGGGCACGCCCCGCGACGCTG
>DASQDA010000458.1:0-2700 GCA_035634435.1 Polyangiaceae bacterium | reverse complement strand
CGCCGAACGTGGTCGAAACGAGCGCCCGCTCGGGCAGGATGAGCCGGGACGAGCTCCCGTACCCCTCCAAGCTGACCGGGATCTTGAACTCACCAATGCTCACGTCGGCGTAGTCGGAGAGGAACGTGATGTAGACATCCTGCAGAATGGACGCGTCATTTCCCGGCTGCCGGACGCTCACGTTGCCAGGCGAGGGGTCGCCTTCGGTCCGTGGCGTCACCGGCACCGTCGCCGACCTGAAGATGGTCTTCGCCGGATCGATCATCACCTGGTAGGCGACGAGGTCCGGAACGATCTCCCCCTTCATCTTCAATTCAGCGCGTCGAATGCGGAACCAGGTCTGAGTGTCGGGAACGTCGGCATCATCGTTGTCCAAGTGGCGAACCATCCCCCAGGCTTGCAACAGCAGACCTGGCTGCCAGAAGCCGCCGTTCTTTCCCACCGTGACGCGATCGGGCGCGAGCTCCTCCTCGCCCTCCGGCTCCACGGCTGTGCTCACCGGCGCCACGGGTTGCGCCGGCGCTGGGGCGGCCCAGGCCGGTTGTGGCTCCGGAGCGGCGGCGGGCAGGGGCGCGTCTAGCGGCTGCGCGGCAGGAACGGGGGCAAGCGGAGTGGGTCCCGGAGCGGGCGCGGGCGCGGGATCCGCCGGCGCGAGTTGAGCCAACGCGGGGGAGCCAGCAAGCAACAGCACCGAAGCAGTGATCGAGTAGGCGAGTGTCTTCATATGTCGTCCTTTCGGGACCGCACCAAACACCCTCAGCGTGACGGTTGCGCGACTCTGAAGTGACGAACTAGCAAATCACGTGACGTTTCTGTATCCAAAGTGAAGACACGGTGAGCGGCGGCGTGCCTCAGCTACGCGACCGCTTGGCCGAGCTCTTTGGCCGCCTTCGGCAGGGTGAAGCTGAAGGTCGTGCCACGCCCGGTGGCGCTCTCCACCTGCACGCTGCCGCCCATCGCTTCCACCAGGTGCTTGACGATGGAAAGGCCCAACCCCGTTCCGCCAAGCTCCCGCGAGCGTCCGGCATCGACCCGGTAGAACCGCTCGAAGATGCGCGGCAAGTGCCGTGGCTCGATGCCCGGGCCACTGTCGGCCACGAACAGCCTGACTGCGTCCGGCAACTCGACCGCCCCGACACGCACGCTGCAGCCGGCGGTGCAGTACTTCACCGCATTGTCGACCAGGTTGGTGAGCACGTGCTCGATCGCCCGCCGGTCGGCGACGACGCGGGCCAGGCCGACCATGGCTTCGTTACTCAGGGTGATGCGCTTGCGCTCGGCCCGTTCGCGGAAAAGGCTGATTACCTGCCCGTACGTGGCGCGTAGATCGAGCGGCTCCATCACCAGTCGGAGCTCGCGCGACTCGATCCGCGAAAGGTTCAGCACGTCCTCGACGAGGTCCTGCAGGCGCGCCGCGTTTCTCTCGATGATACCGATGAACTGCGCCAGGACGCGCTTGTCCTCTGGTATTCCGGTCTGCAACGTCTCCGCAGCGGAACGAATGGCAGTCACCGGCGTCCTGAGCTCGTGCGAGACGTTGGCCACGAAGTCACGTCGCATCGACTCGAGCCGGCGTATCTCCGTGACATCCACGAACACGGCGAACGTCTGGCCTTGCTCACCTGGAAGGGCCGCCACGCGCACGAGCAGCCTGCGTGGCTTGATGCCGCCAATGTCAATCTCACGGGTGACCGGCTCGAGTGACTGCCGTGATTCGTCGAGCAGCTCCTTGAGCTCCGCGTGGCGGATGGCCTCGAGCAAGGTCTTGCGCACCGCGTCCGTGCCCAGCAGCAGCATCTCTCGCAACGCGGGATTCACGAGCACGATGCGGCCGCCGGCGTCTAGCAACAACACTCCCTCCTGCATCCCGGACAAGATGCCGTTGAGCCGGTCGCGCTCCTCCTGTAGCTCACCGAGCGAATGGGTCACCCCACGGGCTAGCTGGTCCAGGGCACGGCCCAGCTCACCGAACTCATCACGCGACGTCACGCGCGAACGCGCCGTGAGCTCACCGGCGGCCATTCGCTTGGCGACCGCCGTCAGCGAGCGAGCGGTACGGGACACGATACTGGCCGTCAGGCTCGACATCACCACGGCGAGCGCCAGCGCCAGCACCGTTGCGGACAGCGCCCAGCTGCGCAGCGTGGCGCTTGCAGCTCCGAGCTCCGTCATTGGGGCGATCACGCGCACCACGCCGCGACGCGCGCTGGCCTCGAACGGCGCGAACGCTTGCATGGTGCGATCATCGCCAATGGCGACCTTCGTGCGCGAGGTGCCCTGCAGCAGCCCGCGCACGTCGTCAGGCGCCGTGAACGTCGGCTTATCGCCCGCCGAAGCGAGGGAATCGCCGACGACCCTACCCTGTTCGTCCAGCAAGGTGACGCGAGCCTTCGCCCGGGCCGCCAGCTCACGGGCAACCTCGTCCAGGCGCACGTCAGGGTTCGCCAATTCTGCAGTCAACGCCCGGGCACTGAGGTCCGCCGATACGAGGGCGGACTCGCGGGCGCGCTCCACGATGGCGGCTTGCAGCACCGAAGCAACGAACGAATAGGTGATGCCGAGACACACGACGATCAGCGCGAACGAGATCAGAACGAGCTTTGCTCGAATGCCCAACGTCAAGTCGCTGCCTCTTCGGGTGACCCCACGAACCGATAGCCCACGCCCCGCACCGTCTCCACGTAATCGCGAGCAGCCTCG
>DASQDA010000457.1:0-4721 GCA_035634435.1 Polyangiaceae bacterium | reverse complement strand
TCTGCCCTTGTGGATAGGGGCTGCAGTGCTGTAGCGGGCGGTGCGCCGCTGACGGGAGGGTCGCAGGGACTCTGGCGCCTACAACGGCTCAGCCGTGGGCACCGGCAGACCGAGTATGCGGCGTCCGAGGTCCTCACCCAGGCCGCGCGCGGCCGTCACGGCCGCATTACGGTGCCGCACGGAGTCCACCAGGAGGTTGGCGTCAGTGGTGACCACGCTGACGCGCGTCATGTCCCCCGTGTCACGTGACACAGGGCCGTCTGCGCTCGACAGCACCCACGCGCGAGCGGTCACTTCGACGCGGTTACCGCGCGAAAGCGGCTTTGGTCGGCTGCCGCCGGGCTCCAGGGAGCGCACGCCGCTCGGCGCCTCCCGGACGCGCAGCAGCTCGACGATCACACACGGTGGGTCGCTGTTGGTGGCCAGGGCGCCAGCCCGCGCTAGCTCGCTCCGCACACCCTCCAGAGCTGCTTGAAGCGCCGAAAAGTCGGGAGTCTGCGCGGGAGCTGCCCGCACGCACCACTGTTGCGGGAGCCCGGAGGCGTACACCGCCTGGTAGCCGCAACCCGCCACCACGACCGACAGAAGAACCGCCACGCTGAGGAGTTGCCGGCGTCGCCTCATGAGCTGATTTCGGCCCGCCGTTTCACGGGAAACCACAAGATGTCAACACTGAGTCGGCCGTTCAGGAGCACGGGTGCTCAGGCGACGCACGAACAGGATTTGGAGCGAGGCAGCTTGCCAGAGCCGATGCATTCAACCAACCGATTTGAGCTCTTCAGCCCACGATAAAGTTGAGCACGCGCCCCGGCACGTAGACGACCTTTCTCAGCTCTCTGCCCTCGAGGCTGCGCCGCACGTTGTCATCCGCCTGGCCTGCCGCTTGAGCCGCGTCTTGGGCGGCGTCACGCGCCAAGCGGATGCGCCCTCGCACCTTGCCGTTCACCTGCACGGCGATCTCGACGTCTTCGTCGAGGATGAGTGCGGGGTCGTACTCCGGCCAGGCGACGTCCGCGATGGAAGGCGCATGGCCCAGGTGTTCCCAGAGCTCTTCGGCAAGGTGCGGCGCGAAGGGCGCCAGGCAGAGCACCAGCTTCTCCACGGCCGTGCGGGGTGGAGCGTCGAGGGCGTTCAAGTGATTCGTCAAGATCATCATCGCGCTCACGGCTGTGTTCAGGCGCAAGGTTGCGATGTCGTCACCGACTTTTTTTACCGTGCGGTCGACGAGCTTGGCTGTCTCGGCATCGGCGGCGTCCTCGCTGAGCGTCCGCGTGGCCACGACGTGCACGCGATCGAGAAAACGCCGCACGCCCTGGATACCGCTGGTTTGCCAGGGCTTCGTCTGCTCGAGAGGCCCCATGAACATCTCGTACACTCGCAGGCTATCGGCCCCAAACTCCGCCACCACGCCATCGGGATTCACGACGTTCCCGCGTGATTTGCTCATCTTTTCGCTGACGGCAATCAGCCGCACGCCGTGGTCGCGGTGATAGGGGCGCCCGTCCTTCCAGGCGACATCGGCTTCGGCCACCCAACGCTCGTCAACGGTCTCTCCAGTGGGCAACCGCAGGCGACCCGCCCCACCCTCCTCCGGGGGCAGCAGCCCCTCGGTGTCCCCCGGCAAGGCCCGATCGAATCCCCCGCCCGCGGTCAACACGGCATACCAGCGGTAACCCATCCCCAGCACCGTGCCTTGATGCACGAGCTTGGTGAACGGCTCGGCGTGTTTCACCACGCCGATGTCGTAGAGCACCTTGTGCCAAAAACGCGCGTAGAGCAGGTGCAGCACCGCGTGCTCCGAGCCCCCCACGTAAAGGTCGACGGGCATCCAGTCGGCATAAGCCCCTGGATCGAAGATCTGCTGGGTGTTGCCCGGGTCGAGGTAACGCAGGTAGTACCAACACGACCCTGCCCACTGCGGCATGGTGTTCGTCTCACGCGCGTACCACGCACCGTCCTTCTGAAAGAAACGCCAGTCGAGCGCCCGCGCCAGCGGCCCCTGCGGATCACCCGGGCGATAGTCCTCGAGCGCGGGCAGCTGTAACGGCAACTCGGCGTCCGACACCGCGATGGGCGTTGCATAGTCGATCACGTACTCGTCACCAGCGCGCGGATCGCCGCTGGTGTGCACCGGGAAATAGATGGGAATCGGCTCACCCCAGTAGCGTTGGCGTGAGAAGACCCAGTCGCGCAGCCGATAGTTCACGCGCCGACGGCCGAAGCCGCGTTCCTCGAGGTGACGGACGATGTTCACCTTCATCTGCGCGGTTGGTTGACCGTCGAACGGGCCGGAGCGTACAGCGGTGCCCTCACCGGTGTAGGCGCGTGGCACGGCGCCGTGCAACACCCCGTCCGGACTAACGACCTCGACGATTGGCAAACCCATCGCGGTAGCGAACTCGAAATCGCGTTCGTCGTGCGCCGGCACGGCCATGATGGCGCCGGTGCCGTAGGCCCCGAGCACGTAATCCGCCGTATAGATCGGTAGCCGCAGCCCGTTGAGCGGATTCGTGGCAAAGGCGCCAGTGAAGACGCCGGTCTTCTCTTTGTTGAGCGCCGTGCGCTCCAGATCGCTCTTGCGCGAGGCGCCATCGACGTAGGCGGCCACCTTGGCCCGATTCTCGGCGGACGCGAGCTCGAGGGTCAGACGGTGATCCGGCGCGATGACGAGATAGGTGGCTCCGTACAACGTGTCGGGACGCGTGGTGTAGACGGTGAGATGTGCTTGCCGACCCTCGATCGGGAACTCGACCTCGGCGCCTTCACTGCGCCCGATCCAATCCCTTTGCTTGTCGCGCGTCTCTGGCCAATCGAGCCCTTCGAGATCGGCCGCCAAGCGATCTGCGTAGGCGGTGATGCGCAGCTGCCACTGACGCAAGGGCAGACGCACCACCGGGTAATCCCCGCGCTCGCTGCGGCCGTCGACGACCTCTTCATTGGCGAGCACGGTGCCGAGCTCCGGACACCAGTTCACGGGAATTTCGGACTGGAAGGCCAAGCCACGCTCGAACAGCTTGAGGAAGATCCACTGCGTCCAGCGCACGTACCCGGGGTCAGTGGTGTCCACCTCGCGCGACCAGTCATAGGCAAATCCCAGCGACTTGAGCTGGCGCCGGAACACGTTGATGTTCTCGGCCGTGGTCGCGCGGGGGTGGGGACCGGTGGCAATCGCGTGCTGCTCGGCTGGCAAGCCAAAGGCGTCCCAACCCATGGGGTGAAGGACGTCGAAGCCGAGCATGCGCCGATGACGCGCAACGATGTCCGTTGCCGTGTAGCCCTCCGGATGTCCCACGTGAAGGCCCGACCCCGAGGGATAGGGGAACATATCGAGCACGTAAAACTTGGGGCGCCCGGGCCGCCTCACGGCCTTGAAGGTCGCCTTCTCGTGCCAGTAACGTTGCCAGCGCGGTTCGATACTCAGATGATCGTAAGCCATGTCGATGGGGCCTGCTCCAGCCACATGTGAGCAGGGCCGCCAGTCGTACCGCGTGCCAGCGACCATCGCTAGTGCCCTGAGCTCACCAGACGCCCGTGGAGTTTCTGGGGCCCTCGACGGGGCGAGGCGCCAGAAACTCCACGGGCTTTCGCCGGGTGTGCTCACGAACTTTGCCGTTTGTGAGCGTGTGCTGAATCTTAGATTCAGCACACGCTCCCTGAGCTCACCGCGACGCCCCGGGAGGTTGCTCCTGAGGTGCTGGGTCAGCGCGGGGGGCGGGTGTGGGCTTTGCGTTTGAGCCGGGCGCTGCGACGCGCGAGGGCCTCCTCGGTCTCGCCGGTGCCGAGGGCGACGATTTCAAGGGCCCGCAACGGGGCTTTGACGAAGTGCTCGTAGAGCTTGGCGAGCTCCAGCCGCAGCTTGGGGTCGTCGAGGTCGGGTGCCAGGGCTTCGAATTCGACGAGCGCGCGTGCCCGGTCGCCGCGAGCCTTGGCGATGTCGCCACGCAGCCGTCGCGCGCTCGTGCCCCCGCCCCGCTCCACGGCCGTCGTCACCACGGCGTCGGCACGTTCGAGCGCGCCGGCGCGCTGCAGGGTGCGCGCGAGACCGACGAGGTCCTGGCTGTGAAGAAGATCGATGGGCTCACCATAAAGACCAACCAGGGCCGCCATGCTGACGACGTCCCAGGCATTGTGCGTGACCACCGCCTCGAGCGAAGCCTCGTCGCCAGTACGCAGGAAATGCGCGTAGCGCGCCGCCACGTCGGCGCCCTCGACGTCCGGGCCGCGGCCGAAGCCCAGAACACCGCTCTCCAGCGAGATGAGTCGACATTGTCCGAGGCGTGCCCGGTGCAGGCGCCGCGCGACGTGCAACAAATCGAGGTGTGGACGCACCGGCAGCGGCGGCACCCGATTCATCACGCAACGCGCCGACAGCAGTGGGCAATCGAACGTCTTGCCGTTGTAGGTGACGAGCACGTCAGCGGCCTCCACGCATTCGCGCAGCCGTGCGAGCATCGCCCGCTCGTCGCCGGGGCGCCGCAGCAGCAGTTGCTCCAGGTGCGGACGCCCCTCCGCGTCGAACCAGCACAGGCCCACCAGAAACGGCAAGATGCCCGAGCCCGTGCCAAGACCCGTGGTTTCGGTGTCGAGATACAGGGCACGCTCGAAGCGGCAGGTGGACAAGCTCGGGTCGAGCGCCAGCAGGGCGAGCAGCTCGGGGCTCGCCCCTGCCGCTGAATCAACGGGCATGCGACCGACATGGTGCGAGGCGGGCAAGCGTTCGA
>DASQDA010000456.1:0-6683 GCA_035634435.1 Polyangiaceae bacterium | reverse complement strand
AAGGATTCAAAGTCGCTTTGGACCCAGTGTCAACGAATGCGCAAAGGCTTCCTGACGTGTGCATGCAACGCTGGTCACGAGCGCTGATCGCGGCGCGGCTCGTCGCCTGTTTCTCCGCGGCGGGTGTGCCAGGGCTCACGGCCTGCAAAGCTCAGCCGGAGCGGCCACCACCGAGCGCCGCATCGCATTCGATACAACGGGGTGATCGGGTGGTGGTCGAGCCGCGCGCTGCCGAATTCTTCGAGGGGACCGTGCTGGCGGTGACCGCCGGACAGCTCCGCGTGGCGCCGCGCGACGGTCCAGAGCCGGTGCGAGTCGCGCTTGCAGACGCCTACCGTCTCCCGGCGCAGAACGTCTCGGCCCGAGTCGGCCAGCTGGCAGTGTGTCGCATCGACGCCAGCTGGTTGGGGTGTCGCGTCGCCAGCGTGGCCGCCCCGGCCATGCAGGTCCGAACCCCCGACGGTCTCACGCATGCGATCCAACACGACGCGTTGCTGCTGCCTTCGCCGCTCACGGAGCTGAATCTCGAGCGCCACTTTGCGCGAACCGCCGAACGAAGCGCGTTCATCGCTGCCGCAGCGGCCGCGGGGGAGCCAGTGGCCCCCGTCGGGTTTCGCAGCTTGCCCAAGGCCAGGGTGATCGTTCGCCGTCGTGGAGCCTGGGAAAGCGCCGTCGTGAGCGAGGTCGGCAAGAAGGATCTCTACGTCACCTTTACTAGCGACGGCCTCAAAGAATCCGTGACGACCGATATCATCATTCCCGAGCCACCGTACTCGGCGCCGCCGCGACGAGGTCAATTTGCGCTGGTACGCCCCACGTCGCCGTCGGAGGCTTGGCAGCGCGTGCAGGTGACCGCGAGCACGGAGGGCGCGTTCAAGGTGCGCGATGCCGAAGGAACCGTTCGCGTCGTTGGCGAGCGCGATCTGGTTCCGCTGAGCACGGAGCCCTGAGCTGGCCTCAGCGGCTGGGGCTCAGCATCCGCGTGGAGACCAGGCCTTTGCCTGCTCCAGCGGCCACCCGCAGCTCAGCACGGGCTTTGAGGTTCCGTTTCGCGGTGGCAGCATCGAGGGAGCACACCCGCGCACTCGTGGCATGCGGACCGCGCGAGAGCGCGACCTCGTCGCCAGCCGCCGCCACGATGCGCACCTCGGCGCCGATAGCGGCTTCGTCGAGCGCGAGTGCCACGTCCATGCAGCGTCCGAACGGGACGGTGAGCTCGATCACCTCCAAACGATCGGATGTCAGCTGGACCTCGCGTACCTGACCAATCTCGCTGGCGCGGCGTAGCAGCCCGCGCTCGATGACGCGCGCGAGCAGCCTTGCGCCCGCGAGCGGGACGGCGGCCAGCGCTGGCGGAGCGTCCACCTCGGTGTGGAGCAGGACCGCAAAGGGCCCTCCGCGCAACGTTGCCTCCAGATCGAGCCGCGCACCGCCAGCCGCCGTGCACACGAAGAGCACCGCATGCCCGCCCTGCTGCGCATGGCTGAGCAGCGAGCCGGCCGCCGACCAGACCCGAGCCTCGAGGCCGCGGAGCGGAGTGCCGCCGAGCACGTCCACGCGCGAGCAGCCCGTCGGCAGCTTCAACGGCAGGCTCGTGCGTCGGCCAACCTCGAGAGCGCCGCTGGCAATGCTCTTGCCACGCGCGTGGCCGTTTTGAGCAAGCGAGCGGGTGAGCTGACCCAGCTCTACCTCGAGGCTGTCTGACGGAAAGGCCTCCACGCGCACGATCCCCGTATCCAGGTCGGCTTCGCTCCCTGCTCGGGTCCGCGACAGCAGCAGGACGCCCACGCCACGCCCAGACTGCGGCCGTAGCTCGAACGCGACGTCCGTGTCGACCGGTGAGCACACTACGACGAAGCGCTCGCGCCCAGCCGCTTGCGAGCGGCCCAGGATAGCTCCGCTCGCGTCGAGCGCATTGACCTCCAGATGACCGACCTCGTCCGAAGGAAACAGATAGGCGTCCAGGCAGCGGCCGGCTTCCACCCGGGCCGACACGCGTGTGGGGAGGCCGGAGTCGAGCGGCAGGGCCACGCGTCGCACGTCTTGCCACGCGCCTCCGATCGTTTGCCGATGGGCTGCGACGCGTTCTTCCAGTCCCGGCCAGGCCTCCGCGCGGGCCAGCGCCGCCGCTCCGGACTTCGTCTTGTAGAGCGCAGCGGCAGTCTCTGCCTGGACCGGGGCCAGGCGCTGTGCACCAATGGCGACGAGCCCGTGCCCAGCAGCAATCCGCGCCGTCACCCAGATACGCTGCGGGTGGGGCGGACACACGAGCAACGCCGGCGTCTTGTCGGGCCCCTCATCGCTGCCAAGCACGCTGCCGTCCTCGCCGTAGGCGAACAGGTCGACGTCTTCCACGGAGGTACCCACCCGAGCGATCAGAACCGCGCACTGCTCGCGCGGCAGCTCCAGGATCGCCGAGACACGATCGCCAGCCACACCCGCGTCGGCAGCCAACACCGCCGTCGCTGCGTCCTCACCTTCCATCAAGAGCGAACGGGCCGCCGAGGGTGCGGCCACCCCGAAACGTCCGGCACCTTCGCCGGCACTTCGAGACGCGGCACGGCCACAGCTCAACGCGGCGGCGGACACGATGACACACGTCGCGCCCCGCAGCGCTCGCCGCCGTCGGCTTCTAGGGATCACCGCGCAAGCTCCTCTCCCACCTTGACGCGTCCGGTCTGGAACAGAGCAAACAGCCACACCAGACCGGTGCCGCGTGATTCCGCTTCGATGACGGCGTTGCGCTGTTCTCGCACACAGAACGAGACGAGCGTGCCGTCACCCTCGGGCCCGCCGTGGTTTTGCGCGGTCGTGCTGCCCAGGCTCGCAGCGAGCGCGAGTGACGTCGCCTGTCCAGCAAACGGTACCAGCACACCAACATAACAAGCACCCGGCTCCACGGGTGTTGGCATCAATGTGGGACCCTGAACACCCAGGGCCTGATCGACCAGCGTTCCGCCCAGTCGAACCTGATGCCGGCGGAGCACCGCCGCCACCCGGGCCTGCCCGTTGCCGCCAAAGCTTGCGCTCAGGCCCGCCGGCAGCGGGGTGTGTGAAACCACGCTCCACACGGCGAGCTCCGGGGGAGCACCAACGAATACGATGGGCACCTGCGTCGAGCTCGCGCTGCAGAGCGACACAACGGCGTCGCGACCGGCGCCGTACTCCACGCCCACCAGGGCTGTACCTTCGGGCAGCTCCGGCTCGACGCTGAGCTGCGGGTTCTCCTGGGTGCCTTGCTGCGCCTCCGCCAGCAACTCGATGCGATAACAGCCCGGCTCGAGCGCTTCGATCAGACGACCGCTGCCCCGGCTCGACGCCGGATGCGACTTTCGGCTGACTTGCTGGGCTCCCTCGCGGCGGGCTCGCTGCTCGGATGCGCTGAGCCGGTCCGACATGGGCGGCGGGGCCGCATCTCGGGCCGGCCGCTCGAATGGATAGATCGGACCAGGATCGCGGTGCGGTAGCACGTCGATCGCCGCGATCACGCGGCGATCGGCCTTTACCGCCACCATCTCGACCACCGCCCGGGGCGACCGCATCTGAACCATGAGCGCGGCGAGCCGTTGTTTTCGCACGCCGCAGCGCGTGAGCTGGACCATTCCAGCAAGGCTCGGATGCGGCAGATCTTCGAGCGTCTCTGGCACCAGAGGTCCGCCGAGCTGACGGACGATGAAGTGCGTCGAGCTCGGCGCCAACACAGCGACTGAAATGCAACCGTCGGCCGCTCCGTCGAGCAGCGACGGCGGCAAGAACACGACGGTGGGGTCGCTCCGCTCGGCGAAGCGAGGGGCCAAACGCTGAACGCGGCCCTGCTGCTTCCAGGCCAGCACCAGGCGGCTCGCATCGGCGTCCAGCTCGGCGAAGCTCGAACGAGGGGCGAGGAAGAGCAAGGTCAGCAGGAGCGCCGCGACCCGACTCGCCCCTGGGATCACACGTCCTCTGCCTGGCTGAATGGGGCCTCGACGAACCCCCGCTGCTGGTCGTCCCAGATGAACAAGCGATGCGCGGTGACCTCGCCGTTGTCCACCGCCGTGACCAGATAGGCGAGCTCGTAGGAAGGCGCTCCCTGCCCTCCCATAGTCATGCTCGCCGCATCTTCGGCGCTGAAGTACGCGCCACAATCCAGATGGGAATGGAAGAACACCTTCACTGCTCGCGCCACGCCTTCCGCTTCACGAATCGCGCGTTCGAACTTGAGACCATTGATCTTGAAGTATTCACGCCCGCTGCGCGGGTGTCCTTCGGGATCGGCCCGATGGTACTTGTTCGCGAGGTTCTCCAGCTCTACGGCCCGATCCACCAGTAGCGCGTCTGCGGCGGGCCCCTCCAAAAATCCGCACGCTTCTTCGTCGCGTGCGTAGGCCTGCTTTGCGGCGTGCTCCACGATCTGCAGCACGGACTTGCCGATGCGGAGGTTGCCGCGTGTCCAGGGCTTCTGCATGTCGGTGAACATAGTACAACCTGCATGGCTGAGCTGGCCTTTGGTGACTAACGCAACGAGCATGTCGTGCGGCAGCGACGTTCCGCGTGCACCACAGATTACCAGTGCGCATGAAAGGCCTTGAAAATGCCAACGCTCCCGGCCTACTTGGCGCTCAGGATGGCCGTCGCTGTGCTTCTCAAGCGTTGGGCGCCGCACCGTTTCGAAAAGGATGTTCGCCCATGTTGCGTATCATTGTCGGATGCCTGGTGTGGCTCGTCGTCGTTGCCAACGCCGCACCCGCAGCGGCCGTAAGCCCCGAGAAGGTGGTCCTCGAAGAGGAAGAGGCGGAGGAAGAAGCGCCGGCCAAGGCTCCCACCTCTACAAAGGCGGCTAAAGACAAGAAGAGCGCTGCCAAGGCGAAGAAGCCCGTCGCCCGACCGAAGAAGACGCCGGCCAAGTCGAAGCCCACCCCGGCCAAGTCAGCAGCGGCAAAACGCGCTGCCGCTAGGGCGGCGGCGGCCAAGGCAGCAGAAGAGGAAGCGGCAGCTGCCGAAGCAGCGGCTGCCGACGAAGCGGCTGCTGCCGAGGAAGAAGAAGCTGCCGAAGCAGCAGCTGCCGAACGAGCCGCCGCAGAAGCCGCGGCCGCGGAAAAGGCAGCCGCCAAGGAGGCCGCGGAAGCAGCCGCTGCGGAGGAAGCTGCTGCCAAGGAAGCCGCCGCCAAGGAAGCGGCCGCCAAGGCTGCTGCGGCCGCTGCAATCGGCGGGCTCGAATGCTCTCCGGCCGTCGAGGAGGTAGAAGCCTTTCGGCCAATCCCGGTCTCGTGTGCGGTGACGCGCAAAGGTGTCGCGCAGGTCGATATCCGTTATCGCTCTGTCGGGAAGAAGAAGTGGACCCGGCTCCACCTCAAGAAGACGGGGGACGAATGGACGGGAGTGATCCCCTGCACGGCGACGGCCGATCAGGGCGCGTTTCGGCTCCAGTTCGAGGGCCTCGACGCAGCCGGCGCGATGAAGGCGCGGATCGAAACCGTCTTCATCCAGCTCGTCGAGAAGACGGAAGACGCGCCGCCGGCGTTTCCCGGAGAAGATCCTCCGGGCCGTTGCTACACACCCGACAAGTGTCCCGATGAGTTTCGTGGCACGGCGAGCTGTCCAGGCACCAAGGCGTTGCCTACCCCCAAGGTGAGTTGGGGCGGCGCTTGCGAGCGAACAGCCATGTGCCAGTCCGGGCTAGCGTGCGTCTCGGGCACCTGTGAGACGCCGCCGAAGTGCGATACTGGCCAAGAGTGTGCTTCGGGCGAGTGTGTGCGAGGCGCCTGCACGTTTCCCGACCCTGAAGACATCGGCGAAGGCTTGGGGCAACCCGCGCTCAACTGGATCGGCGTGCATTTCGGCGTCGATACCACGCTGGTGTCGGAGGCCGTGGACGTGTGCGGCAGTCGAAGCGACGATAGTGACGACTACGCCTGCTTCCGCGGCGGCAGCGCATTCGATGGAACGCTGAACGGAGGCAATTCAGGCAACGTGAGCTCGGGTTTCCGCCTTGCCACCATGCGTGCCATGGTCTCCTTCGACCGTTGGCTGTTCGGACGCCTGGCACTCGGCGCGCGCGTTGGGTTCGCCTTCGGTGGTGCCCCCAAGGAGTTTAGCCCCGTGCACATCGAGGCGCGAGCAACCTACGGATTACGCCCGAACATCTTGTACAAACGGCTCCGCCCATATGTCGGTGTGGCGCTCGGTTTGGCGCAAGTAGATACGAAGTCGAAAGTGACGGTCGTAGAGTGTCTGTCGGCGGATTTCGCCGAACGCACGGCCTGCGCCGAGGCGCCACAGATCAGCCGCACTCAGCTGGACAACGGCACGGCTGGGGTTCGTTCGCTGGACGCCTATCGCGCTGGGAGCAGCTTGTTTTTTGGGCCAACCCTGGGCGTCATGTACGTATTCAGCAATCACGCTGCGCTGTCGCTGAACGTCAACGTGATGTTCCCGGATCTGGTGCTTCAGCCCTCGCTGGGGTTCATGACCGGGCTATAGACCGCATCACGCATGTGCTGACCCTTCGGCACACTCACGCTGGCTTCTTCAGTCGCACGATCCACGCTCCGGCGCCGCCCCATGCCGCTGGAGCGGTGCTGAAAGCGAGCACCTCCGAGGCCAGCCTATCGCTGAGCTCACCACGCGCGACCTCGGGCAGCACCGCTCCAGCGCGGCCCGAGTGCAGACCACGGCCGCAGATCACGAGCAGAGTGCGAACTTTG
>DASQDA010000455.1:0-3714 GCA_035634435.1 Polyangiaceae bacterium | reverse complement strand
TTGCGCTCACTCCCTTCCCGGGCTGCCCAAATTACCAGCGCACCGTCGGGTCGCAGACCGAGGTAGGGGCCAAACGTGGCCGCCGGAACGCGAGCCAGCTCGCTCGCGCGCAACGCTGGAACAACGCGACCCTGGATGGCTGCGGGCTGCAACCTGCGATAGGCAGCCGCGCGCTCGGCGGTCGACGGTTCGGTGCGAGGCGAAGCGCAGCTCACGGCCAGCGACAGCAGCAGCACTCGCGCAATTTTCACGCGCGGAAGGTACGAGCCGGCTCCCGCGAGCGCAAGCCGGGCGTGTCCGCGTGGCTCGGCCTGCTGTCCGCGAGCACGCTCCAGAACCAAGCTCGAGCTTCCATGCCGGCCAGCTTCTTTGCGATGCGGCGCGCGCTCGTGAAAGGGACCCGTTCGCTCGAGGATAACGCGCGCGAGCTGCAGTCCGTACCAGCACGGCGCTGCAAACGCTCACTCAGCGCGTGGAGCGGACGCAGCGCACGCGGTAGTTGTACGTGGCGGTCTCGTAGAGCGCTACGCCGGTCTGAAAACGCACGTGCCACGCGGCTACTGCAGTGAACGCCCACGGCGTAGAGCTCCAGAAGGATTCATTGGGAGCGTCGGGGAACGCCTCCAGGTCCATCGCCGGCTCCACGCGCGTCTCGTCGACGAGCGTTGTCAGCTCCTTCATCGAAGGAACGCGGAAGCCGCGCTCACCATCGAGCTCGAGTGCCGCGCAGTACTCGCCGGCGAGCGCGAACGAGAAGCTCTCGTCAGCGACGTGGCGTTGCCAGGTGAGCCCAAACCACAGATCTCGTACGGTATTCGCCGCCACCCGAAAGCGCTCCTTCGGCGGCGCGCTCTCCGGACGAGCGACACAGCGCGCCAGAGCCGACGAGATGTCCTCCACGTCGGGCGCTCCCGGGTAGAAGTACACGTGCCACGCGCGCGCTGGATCGCCGGCAAACGGCGTCGAGCTCCAGAACCACTCCGGAACCGTGTTCGGGAAGGCTTGCAGATCGATGGCGGGAGTGATGCGCGAATTGTCGAGCAGGGACACGAGCTCGAGCCGCGTTGGAAGCGCCCACTCGCTGGACCCCCCGTAGCTCAGTGTCTCGCAGTAATCTTTGGCTGCTCGCCAGGAGAAGCCGTTGGCGCTGACGTTCCGCTGCCACGTGAGGCCGGTCACCTGATCGTCGACGAGCTCCTCCCCCGCAACGCTGCGCACCGCGAAGCTTTGCTCGGCCGGCAACCCGCTGCCGCGGGCGTTAGGCATGCTCCAGCCGCCGTCCGGCGCGCCACCTCCGTCGTCCGTGGTGGAGGCACCACAGCCGCAGCACAGCATGGCCGCCAGCAGTCCCGCGCGCCGCACGGCGTTGCGCGGGACCTCGAGCCCCAGCATCGAAGCCATCGAGCTCGCCAGCCGGCTTCGGCTCAGAACGTTTCGCCGTCCTGGACCAGACGCGAACGGAACGCCATGGATTTGACCTTGGTGAGGATCAAGTCGCGCAAGGAGAAGCCCGGCGTCGCCTTGGCTTTGTTGTAGGCGAGCTGCATCGAGCCCTTCTCGGTCGCGGCATCTGGGCGGCCAAGCATGTACCGGAACCACTGCCGGGTCATGCACCACTGGACCTCGTCGCTGGCCGCCAACTGTTGCGCCATCTCCACGGCATTGCTGAACTTCAGCTGGGCGCCGCCCGGCGTCGTCACGTTGCCGGATGCATCCACCGGCTTGCCGCCATCCATGCTGCGGAACTGACCGACGCCGTCGTAGTTCTCGAAGGCAAAGCCATAGGCGTCGAACTGGACGTGGCAACCGGCGCACGCGGGTTGAGCATGCAGGGCGAAGCGCTCGCGCGTGGAGACGTTGGCGCTTTCGGCAGCCACCTCGGGAATTACTGCTGGCTGGGCCGGCAGCTGGCCGCACAGCAGCTTCTTGAACACGGTGATGCCGCGTAAGGCCGGGTTGGAGCCGATGGCGTCGGCGCGCGCAGCCAGGAAGCCCGTCTGCGTCAAGATGCCGGCACGCTGCGCGGGGTTCAGGTCCGTCTTGACCAGCTGCGTTCCGGAGGCGTTGGCGCCGTAGAGAGGTGCCGAGGCCTGGTTGGCGAACGTGTAGGGCGCTGTCAGCAACGCCTTCAGCGTGCCCTCACCGCTGCCCGTCAGGATGGCCTGGGCGAACTCCCCCGTTTCCGAGATCACCGCAGGGCGAGCCTCTTCGGTGAAAGCCGGGTACTTGGCGGTGCTCTTGGTGATGTCCGCGAGGCTTTGCAGCTGTAGCCACTGCGTGTGGAAGCTGTCGAGCGCGGACTTGGCGCGCGGGCTCGCCAGCAGACGCAATGCCTGTGCCTCGAGCTGCTCGGGCGTGGAAAGTTGATTGGCGTCCGCGGCCGCCAGCAGCACGTCGTCCGGCATCGTCTCCCACAGCAGGTACGAGAGCCGCGAGGCGAGCTGATATTGAGTGAGCGCCACGACGCCGTTCTGCGGAGTGCGCTTGGTGGGACCGAGCTCCCAGTGATAGATGAAATTCGGCGACTGCAGCATCGCTTTCACGAGCTGAGCGAGCGCGGGCTTGAACTCGAACTGCAGCTCGCGGGCGGTCTTGAACAGTGCCTCGAGCGAGGCGACTTCCGCGGGCAACAGTGGCCTGCGGTAGGCGCGCTTGCCAAAGGTGGTGATGAACTGCCGCGCGCAGGTGGTCTCGTCAGCTGCCGTCGGGGTGCACGGCACTGCCACGCGCCCCTCCATGACCGCTGCGTCGGCGAGCGCGTCAGCCGTCTCCGAGAAGTACTGCGCGTTGAGCGAGGCAACGTTGGTCGGCGCGACGTAGCCCGTCTCCGTCTCGGGATCGTCCGGGAAGTCCTGCGCCGGCCGCGTGGTGTCTTTGAGCAGATCCGCCAGCGTCTGGTCGTATTCGCGATTCGAAAGCCGGCGCAGCACGAACTCGCCCGCCGTCTCCGGGACTGCCTCGCCGTTGGCTGGCGGCATGGTCACTGGAGGATTCATCGTGGGCGCTCCTGCGCCGGCGGTCGGCCCCGGACCCTGACCCTGACCTCCGGTCCCACCCGGGGTACCTGTCGGCGGATTCATCGGAGCAGTGGTGGAGCCCCCGCCGGTGTTGCCCGGGGTGACGCCGGGGCCTTCTGGGCCCTCGACGGAGCCGGTGCACGCGGCCGCGCCCACGACCGCAAAGACAAGAGCCGCTCGACCGAGCGTCGAAGAGAGCAGGGTGAATCTCGTGTTCGTCATCTGGTTGCCCTTTCGACCCGTCACGCCTTGATGTCCGCGAGCTCGCCGCCGAACTCGGCGTGGCCGAACGTCGGGGTCGGCACACCCATCGCATTGGCTACCGAGCAAAGCACCGCGTTGTTTGCGACGGAGGTGAGCTTCAGGCTCTGTCCCGTCTTGAAGTAACCGCCGCACGCGCCAGCCATGACCGCGGGCACACCCACGAACCCATGCATACCGTCACGCATGTTGTTCATGGCCACCAGCACGCTGTTATCGAGCAGCGTCTTGTCGGCATCGGCAACGTTTTTCATGGCGCCGATCGCGTAGGCAACCGAGCCATGGAACCAGGTGTCACACTTGACCTTTTCCTCGCCGTTGCGGTGCGCGATGGCGTGGTAGCCGTTGTAGTCACCCGTGCTGTCAGCGAGGTTTGCCGGGCCCTTGCTGAAGCCGAGGGTCGTGAGGATGATCTCCGGAGTGCCCTGGCAGCCAA
>DASQDA010000454.1:0-5185 GCA_035634435.1 Polyangiaceae bacterium | reverse complement strand
GTCGAAGTACTCCAGCCCCATCCGCAGCAGCGACTGGTCGCAACTCGCGATCAGGTATTTCCGGGAGCCCCACTCGCCGTAGGGGCCGGGCCACATGCGGTAGCCCGCCTTGCTGGAGATGACGAGCTCGTCCCGCGGCAGCTCGTGGATGACCTTGCCGCAAATGGTCTCGGCATTTCCTGGTGGAGTGCCGTAGTTGTTCGCCAGATCGAAATGGGTGATGCCGAGATCGAACGCGCGCAACATACAGGCGCGGGCGACCTCCGCGTCGCGGTAGCCTCCGTAGGTCTGCCACGCGCCCAGCGAGACCGCCGGCAAGAGCAGCCCGCTCTTGCCGCAGCGGCGGTACTGCATGCGAACGTAGCGGTCCTCAGCGAGCTCTACCATGCGCCTTTGTAGCGCCGATCCACGCTGCTTGGGAAGCGTGGCTCGGAAGCTTCCGCCCAGCGGCGCTATAAGAGCTCGCAACGATGTCGAAAGCCGCACCTCCTGAGAAACCCCGCGTGGTCGTCCCGGCTTCGGCTCAGCTGCCGCTACTGCGCGCGGTGGAGCTGGCTGCAGCGGAACGGTTTTCTCTCATCGACCTTCCGCCGGCACGCCGCCTCGATAGCGTACCCCTCGAGAGGCTGGAGCTTGCACGCGCTCAAGGGCTCGTGTGGGTCGCTGTGACACCCGGCGACGCACCGGTTGGATTCGCGCTCGCGGCAGTGCTCACCGGTGACCTGCATCTCGAGGAGCTCGCGGTGCATCCGGAGCACCAGCGCAGGGGTGTCGGTTCAGCGCTCGTGAACAACGTGATCGCCGAGGCACGAAGACGCGGCTGCGGCGGCGTCACTCTCACCACGTACAGGTTCGTGGAATGGAACGCGCCCTGGTATGCCCGGCGCGGCTTCCTCGAGCTGAGGCTCGAGGCGCAGTCGGAGAAGCTGCAATCGATCGTGGAGCGCGAAGCCGCCCTGGGCCTGCCACGCGAGCGACGGCTCGCGATGCGCTTGCCGCTCGCCTGAGCCGGACCTGCCGCGCGCTTGCGGAACACCCGGAGGGCGAGCAGCTCGAGGGGCCGGGCTCGATGAACCCGGGACTACCGATGCACCGCCTCGCGGGCGGGCACGCAGAGCTCCTGGACGCGTCGCCGGGAAGGCACGATGCTAGGGAACGCGGGAGTGTCTAGCGAATCGGCCACCGCCGAGTGGATCGGGCAGAGCACTTCGTCCACCCCCGAAGCGGCCCGCGTTTCTCCTTGCGACGAGCACCCCCCAATCAGCTGCGCGATCAAAGCCATACGCCCTGAAACCCGCAGCTTCTCAAAGATCGCTGAAACCTGGTTGGCGGTCGTCCGCGCTTTGGTGCCGCGGGCGCGTGCGATTTGAGCGTGGGAGCGACCTTCGAGCAGGAGATGGCAGACCTCGAGCTCGGCCTGCGCCAGTTGATTGAGAAGGCTGTAGTCGGGCTGCGGAATCGAGAGCACCACGAACGATTGTCCATCGAGCCAGAAGCGGCCCGCCGAGGCGTCGCGGTTTGCTGCCCGCCTCGCCGTTTGACACAGCTGCGAAAGGAACATGGGCACGCCGGAACGCCGCGGCTCTAGGCCAAAGTGGCGGAGGGCCTTGTTCAGCTCGATCGATATCGTCGAGGCAGAGAGCCCCAAATCGAGAGCGATGGACTTGCCGCTCTGACCGCCCAGCGTGCGTTCCAGCACGTCACGACGGCGGCCGTTGGTGGCGAAATGCAGGCTTGTCTCGGGTGCTCGCGAGTGAAGGACCACGAGGGTCTGCTTCTCCGCCTGGAAGAACTCAGCGATGCGGAGCCGCCCCGAGCAGAGCGCCGACCACACTTGAGCAGGCTCACAGGGCTGCCCGGCGTCGCTGCTACGTTCCAGCGCCTCGAGCCGAAGCGCCTGCGGCTTGGGCTGGTTGGCGACCACGGGAGCGCGCACCACACGTAAGCCGCTGGGGGTGCGCGCCAGCTCCACTGCCCGCCACTGAGCGGTGATCGGCTCCATATGAAGGGAGAGATCGCTCCGCCCGCATGTGAACAGAAAAAGTTCCACCGCAGCGACACTGGAAAACGCTGCCGCTACAATGGCCGAGCGGCTCCCGAGCTAGAGCCCGTCACCTTCACTCGGAAAGCAGGCCGGCCTCGAGCGCCATCCTGCGGAGCTTCTCCTTGGCTTTCTGAAAGCGTTTTCGCAGGCGAGTGGCTTCCGTCTCGAGCTCCTCGGGCGTGAGGGCAATCGCAGACTCGACCGAGCCAGCCGTCAGGATGCGGGCGATGTCGACCCAGGGCAGCTCGCGATTGACCCTCAGCATCAGCAGCATCTGTTCGAACACCGGCAGGCGCTCGCGTAGCTCTGCCATACGATTGCGAGTGCTCGTCTTCAGGGCCAGCGACGTCTCGGTGCACACGCGTTCGGCCACCTCGGAGAGTGGACCGGCGCGCGAGAGCGGAACGACACGTGCTGCACGCCGACGTCGCTGACGGATGCCACGGCTTCCCGCGTGCCGCGCCAACGTGTACGCCCACGCGCGGGCAGTGCAGCTCCAACGAAAGCCTCCGATGCCGCGCCACAGGTCCTCGGCGAAGTCCCCGAACACCTCGGAGGCGAGCTCCGGGTCGCGCAAGCGAGCCAGCAGGAAACGGAAGATCTCGCCGCCGTACGCTTCCATGAGAATGGTTGCCGCCTGGCTGAGATCGCCCTGCTCGAAAGCCGAGCGGATGGACTGCTCGGGGTCGCCGGCTGTCTTGACCTTCACGACAGCTGACCAAAGAGCGTCAGAGCCCGGGCGCAGGGCTCCACGTTCTCGAGAAACGATCGCCGAAGCTCCGGATCGGCGATGCTCGCAGCGAGCTCGAGCACCATCGCGCGCGCCCGGGCGGAGGCCATTTGTGCCTCGGCGGGGCGGTCGCACGCCAACAAACATTCCGTGTGCAAGGTCAGCAGCTCGACCTCGCTCTCGAGACCGTTCGAGCTGGGTGTTGCCAGCGCCACCTGAATGGTCTGCAGCGCCTCGGTTGGCCTACCACCGCTGAGCTGTGCGCGGGACAAGACGCACGCCGCAAGGCGTTGCAACCGCGGCGACTTCCCGCTGAAGGCCGCCAACACCTCAGCCTCGGCGGCCCGGGGATTGCCCAGGCGAAGCTGAGCCTCACCCAGCAGGATTGGCAGCATCTGCCGCACATTTGCATCGCGCGAGTCGCGGATCGGTTCCACTGCACGAATGGCTTCGTGCGGTTGCCCGAGCCGCAGGTAAGCCTTGGCCAGAAACAGATGCGGCCAGGCGTCGCCCGCGCGCAGCCCGACGCGTTGGACGAGCTCGCAGGAGTGTAGGCAGGCGCGGCGTGCTTCCTCGTAGCAACCAAGGTGCATGGCAGCCACGCCCGTGTAGTAGAGGACCACGGATTGTCCGTGCAGCGCCCCGAGCGCGCCCAGCTCGGCGGCGCAGCGACGCCCGCCCAGCAAGGCACGCTCGAGCTGCCAACGTCCGCCGACAGGCGCGACGGCCTCCAGCGCGCACTGCGCGCCGCTGAGCAACGCCTCGAAGACGGGATCCGGCTGGGTGTCGTCAGCGCTCCGGCGCGCGCGCTCGAGGACGGACTCTGCCACACTGGGTTTGCCCAGCAGCACGAGGCCACCGACCAGTGTCACGAGTCCCTGACCGAGCGGCACGTCCCGCCCGCGCGTGAACGGCGCTGTGGCGGCCAGCGCGACGTAGGGCGCCGCTTCCGCGTGTTTGTCCAGAATACAGGCTCCGAACACCAACACCCCCAGAGCAAGCCACCAGAGCGGAGTGCCCACCGGTAGGAGCTCCAGGGCCTCGCGCGTCAGCTCCTGGTCGTACTCTCCCCGCGCGCACTCGGCATAAGCGCGCAGCATCAGGAAGCGACCGCGATCGACGCCCTGGGCACCGAAGCTCGCGCCGCGCTTGGCGAGCTCCGCCGCCACCAGCAGATCCCCAGCGTCGATGGCCTTCTTTGCGGCGCGCATCAGCCACGGGCGAGCGCGGTCGTAGTCCTCTGCCGCCTCGTAGTGGTCCGCCAGCAAGCGGGCGTCCTGCTCCAGGTTTCGCTCGAGCCAGCCCGCTGCCATGCCGTGCGAGGAGCAGCGGTCCTCGCGAGCGATCATGGCGTGGGCAGCGTCACGGAACAGCGCGTGGCGGAAGCGGTACTCACGGGCACTGGCGTAGCGCGAATCGTCGGCGGCCAGCACGATCTCCTCTTGCGTCAGCTGTCTCAAGATGGCGCTGACGTCCAGATTGCCGTCGACGATCTCCGCGATGCCTGCGTCCCAGCAGCGCTCGCCGAACACACTGGCCGCGAGCAGCACGCAGCGCGCTTCCGGCTCCAATTGATCGATGCGCGACTGAGCCATGGCGATGACCGTCTCGGGCCAGTCGCTGCTTCCCGCGGCAACTCTTCGGATCAGCTCTTCGAGGTAGAATGGATTGCCATCGGTGGTGCGGATCAAGCGGGCGCTCGTCGCCTCGTCGACCTTTCCCTTCAACGCGAACTCAATCAGCTGCTGTGCCGCGCGTGCGCCCAGCCCCGGCAACCTCAGCCGCATGACAGCCCGCTCGCAGAACTCTGGAAAGCGTCGCTCGACGTCTGGTCGGGCCAGCGCCAGCACCAGCATCGGACGTTGCTGGCGCATGGCCTCGATCAGAAAATCGACGCTGGGTGTGTCGCCCCAGTGCAGGTCCTCGAGCACGAGCAAGATGGGTTGACCGAGCGCCTCGGCATCCAGCCAGTCGTGCAGAGCTCTTCGCACCTGCTCACGCATCACCTCCGGGTTGCTCCGCGAGGCGAGCAGCAGCGCGCTGGGCGGCTGCTGGTTGCGCAATCCGATCACCTCCGCCACGAACTCGATGGCTCGTTCGTTGCGGTCCTCACCCAGGCGCTTCACCAGGTGCTCGCTGAGCTTCGCGAATTGAGCCTCGGGCGCGTCGGCTTCGCGCAACCCCGCAGCGTCGCGGAGCAGCAGCTGCACGAGCGCCCAGGCTGAGCTTGCCGAGCTTGGATCGGCTCGTGCAAAGAGCGTCTTGACCACGCCCCCGCGGCCGCCCCGCGTGATCCATTCGCTGGTCAGGCGCGATTTGCCGATGCCCGGAGGCCCGGTGACGACCACGGCACGCGACACGGCATCGACGACACACTCGTCGAGGGCTTGGTCGAGCATCCGTAGCTCGCG
>DASQDA010000453.1:0-7376 GCA_035634435.1 Polyangiaceae bacterium | reverse complement strand
AAAAGGGAGTGCGCCTCTTCGAGCCGTTCTATCAAGTGGACGGTTCGCCGACGCGCTCGCACGGCGGCACCGGGGTCGGTCTCTCGATCGTGCGCGGGGTGGCCCATGGTCACGGGGGAGACGTCCGGATGGCCTCGCCCGCAGACGAGGAAATCGTCGGCGTGCGTTTCATGGGCGCGGCTTTCTATTTCGTGATCGCGGAGTACTCCACGGGGGCCGCCAGCGAGCATCCGTCGCGGCCCATCGGCTCCGCGCCGTTCTGATGGCGACAGCGCCGACCTTGGCCTCGGCGACCCCCGCAGCGCCCTCCGAGTCGCCAGCGCCCCTATATTGCGACTGGAATGCCACCACGCCGCCCTACCCCGAGGTAGTCGCGCAGATGGCCGCCGCGGCTGCCACCTCGTGGGCGAATCCTTCGAGCGTCCACGCCGCCGGCCGCACGGCTCGCAACGAAGTGGAGAGCCTCCGCGAGCTGCTCGCGAGCTCCCTGAGCGTCGATGCGCGCGATGTGCTGCTGACTTCCGGCGGAACGGAGGCCAATAATCTGGCGCTTCACGATGCCGCCGGCCTCGTGACGAGTCGCCTGGAACACCCCTCGGTGACACGGGTCGCAGAGGCTTTGACCGCACGCGGCCGTCCCGTCCGCTGGTTGCCCATACCAAGGAGTGGCCGTCTGGATCCTGACGCTCTGGCCGACGTCGCCGCTGACCTGCCAACGGCGTCCTGGGTCTCCATCCAGCTCGCCAACCACGAGACCGGGGTGGTGCAGGATGTGGCCGGCTTCGCTGAGCGGGCGCATGGTCTCGGTTTGCGGCTCCACGTCGATGCCGTCCAGGCGTTCGGCAAGGTGCCCATCGAGGCGCTGAGAGCGGCCGACCGGCTCACGCTGACGGCGCACAAGCTGCGCGGACCCAAGGGCATCGGCGCACTCGCCTGGCGGGGGAATCATAGCCCGCGTCCCTTGTTGGTCGGCGGCAGCCAGGAGCGCGGCTTGCGGCCCGGGACGGTCGACGCCGTGGCGGCCGTCGGGTTTCGTGTGGCTCTGGAGCTGACCGCCCGGAACGCGTCGCTATGGGCTGGGGTGGCGGCGCTCCGTGACGAGCTCGAGCACGCCCTGGTTGACGTGGCGGCGGTGAACGGGGCAGGCGACCGGCTCCCGCACGTCTCGAACCTCTCCTTCGACGGGTGCCAGGGCGACGAGCTGGTGGCGGCCTTGGACCTGGTGGGAATCCAGGTCTCGAGCGGTAGCGCGTGCAGCGCGGGGAGCTCGGAGCCGTCCGCTGTCGTTGCCGGCATGCTCGGTCGCGACCGGGCGCTACGTGCGGTGCGCTTCAGCTTGGCCCCGAACGTGACATCTGCTCAGGTATCGCGGATCAAACTCGAAGTGTTCCGCAGCCTTGGACGGACGCAAAGCTAAGCTCCAGTATCCCTTGATCCGGCGGGCGGCTCCTGCGCGCTGAGGTGAGGCCACTGCTGCAAGTGCTCAGATGCGTAGAGCTTGTCGCGCAGCAGCCGCCACGCGCGCCCACTCCATTGAGTAGAGCCGGCGGAGGGCGAGCGATTCGAATGTTCAGTGCGGCGATCGCCGCTGAGAAACAACCTGAGTTACGCTCTCTAACTGGTTGATATCGTACGCTGTCGACGCGCTTCATACAGCGCGATGGCCGCCGCCACAGATGCGTTCAGGGACTCGACCAATCCGGGTGCCACCAGGCGAGCAAAGCCCGTGCACGCCTTGCGCACTGCCGGCGTCATGCCCGCGTGCTCGCTCCCGATGACCAGCAGCGTGGGGCCACGCAGGTCGACCGCGTGCAACGGGCGCTCACCCTGCGCCTCGAGACCGATCACGCTGACACCCGCCTCGGCCGCCAGCCCGAGGGTTTTGGGAAGCGAGGCCACCCGGCACAAGCGGGCGAACTCCGCTGCCCCCGCGGAGGCGCGCACTGTCGCGGCCCCCAGCGGCGCCGCTGCGTGCTCGCCCCACACCACGCACGTAGCCGACAGCCCGACGGCACTCCGCACGACCGCGCCGAAGTTTTGTGGGTCCTGAATGCGATCGAGGACGATCCCGAGAAGATCGGGCTCAGCGAGCAACGGGTCGAAATCGGCCAGCACGAGCTCCGGAGCCCAGGCGGCGGCACCCTGGTGCAGCACACCCCCGGCGAGGCGATCGAGCACGGCGCGCCCCACGGACTCGACCGCGCCGACGTTCTGATCGCGCGCAAACCGCGCCAGCGCGTGCAGGCGCGGGTTGTCCTCCGACTCGAGCCACACGGCGCCGATACGCTCGCGCTGCGCACGAATTGCGGCTCTTACTGCCTGCAGCCCCAGCACGAGCCGGGGACTGCCAGGTGGCGAGGGCGGCAAGTCGGGGAGAGGGAGCCGCGGGCGGTCCCGCTGCGACCACTCCCGCTGCGGCCGGTCACGTTGTGGCGGTCTCACCCAGCGCCTCACTCATTTCGTCCAGCACCGCGCGCGCGGCCTGCCGCGGACTTTCCGCGTCCCGGATCGGCCGCCCGACAACGAGTAGCGTTGCGCCAGCTCGAAGGGCCTGGCTCGGCGTGCCGACGCGCTTCTGATCGTCCCCGCCGAGGAGCTGTGGGCGGATGCCGGGGGTCACCAGCACGGCGTCGGGCCCGAGAGCCGCCCGCAACGCCTGCACCTCCGCGGTCGAGCAAACCAGGCCCTGGATGCCAGCGGACCGCGCCAAATGAGCCAGCCGCAGCGCCTGCGTGGCGGGCTCGTCAGCGACCCCGGTCGCGTGTAGGTCCGCTGCGTCCAGCGACGTGAGCACGGTCACTGCTAGTAACACGAGGCCCGTTCCTTCGCGGGTAGCGCGCTCCTGAGCGGCCTCCAGCATGCGCGGTCCACCCTGCGCGTGCAGCGTGAGGTAACGGGCTCCGAGCTGTGCAGCCGAAGCGACGGCGCGAGCCACCGTCTGCGGGATATCGTGGAGCTTCAGATCCAGAAACACATCACAGCCGAGCTCCGCGCCGAGCCGTAGGCTGGCAGGGCCCTCACGCACGAACAGCTCCAGCCCCACCTTCAACACGCCCGCCGACTCGTACACGAGCTCGGCTCCACGCCGTGCTGCCTCGAGAGTGGGATAATCGAGGGGGAATGCAAGCCGCGCGCGCGCGGTGGCTGCGCTCACGAACCCCCTCGCCGCGGGCGGGCTCTCAGAAGCAGGCACACAGCGGATCGCCAGGCGGGCAATTGCAGGGCTTGGCCGCGCCACCGCTCGGGCGCCCGGGCTTGGATCCGCCGCCGGCCGAGGGCCCCGTCGCGCGACCGCGCGCCGCTTCGGTCTCCTTCTTTGCGCGCGCGAGCTCGGCTTCGAGCTTGGCTCGAGTGGCCTCGTCCTTGGCGGTCTCGAGGGTGCGACGCAGCTCCTCTTCCTTCTTCTGAGCGCTGTCGAAGTCCGCCTTCAAACGCGCAAACTCTGCCGCCTGTCGCTCTTGCTCCGCGAGAAACGCCTGCTCGCGGCGGGCGTTCTCTTTGCTCGCGTTGGACCAAAGCACGCCGATACCCGTGCCACCGAGCACCAGCACCGCAGCACCAACGCCCACGATCAACTTGAGACGCTTTTTGGTTTGATCGGAGTTGAGGGCCGCGAGCTGCTGCTCGTGCGATTGCTGGGCAGCAAGAGCCTCCATTCGCGAGCGATGCTCCGCCTCCGCTCTTGCCTTCTCGAGCTCCGCGTGCCGAATGGCCTCCAGCCGCGTCGCGTCTTCCTGTCGCCGGAGCTCTTCCTGGCGACGACGATCCTCCTCTTGCCGGAGCCTGAGCTCCTCGGCTTCACGGCTCGCGCGCTCCGCGGCGGCTCTGGCTTCGGCCTCTTGGCGCGCCCGCCGCTCCTTGTCGGCTTCCTCTTCCTTGATTCGATTCTCCTCGAGACTCATCAGCTCCTTGAGGGAGAAGAGAACCGAGCTTTCCTTCTGTTCGGCCATGGGGCTGTGTTCCTCGAATCCGGCGGCTCGCACGCAAACGGCGCGCACAACGCGGGTAGCATCCGGCTGTTACCGACGTCAAGCCATGTGACAGCGGAGCTCCGCGTCACCGGGCGGCCTGAAGCTAACCGATGTGACGAGCCGTTCCCAGCATGGACACCGCGCAACGCTTTAGAATTAGATCGGCCTCTTGGCCGATCAGCGGCCGACATATTGGTGATCGAGCCACGCCGGGCATAGTAATAGGCGGCATGCCGCTCGAAGTCTGCGCTCACATCACCGGGACTGTGTGGAAGGTGGAGGTCGCGGCGGGTGACCGCGTCAGCGCTGAACAGACATTGGTGATCCTGGAGTCGATGAAGATGGAGATGCCGCTCGAAGCGCCGGTGGCAGGCACGGTCCTGGAAATCACCGTTGTGCCCGGGGCGTCCGTCGACGAAGGCGACGTGCTGCTGCGCCTGGAGCCCGATGCTTGATACTCGGCCAAGCTTCGCGTAGATGTACGCTCGGGTAGGTGTGCAAGTTGGTGGGTCCCTCCCTGTGGATTCGTTCGTTCGGCTCGGGGTTTCGCGTCACCGCCGTTTGTCTGTGGGCCGGCCTGGCTGCTTGTGCGAGTCGTGACCCGCCGCCGCCGCCGCAAGCGGTGCCTGCCCCCTTCGCCCCCTCGGTTTGCGCTGCGGATGAGGTGCGCGAGTACTTTTGCGACGGGCTGCTCCCCATGAGCTCCGGTCTGGGCGCGCCAGCGCCTTTCGCCAACTGTCCCGCGGGCGTTCGAACGCCGAGCGGCGCTTATCCTGCGAGCGCGACTGTCGCGCGTTTCGACGTCGCCAAGACTACCTTGGCGCGCGAGCGAGCCAAGCCGGGTCACGCTTGCTGCTACAGCTGGTGCGCCAAGGTCTTGCTTGCAGACCCGGCAGAGGTGCTACCAAACGCGGGCTGTGAAGACGTAGCGACCATGCCCGAGAGCTACTGCTTTCCGGAGCTCGAGGCGGGAACGTCGCTGCCGGGCCCTCCGCCGCTCCAGCGCTGTCCGCTCGCGGTGAAGCCGCCCGAGGTCGTGGCGTTCTCCGTACCCAAGGCGGCGCCGCTCGATGTAGCAACGACGCAGCAGCAGCGCAGCCGCGGGGGCGGCGAGTGTTGTTATGGTTGGTGCTCGCGGATGCCAGCGGGCATGTTGCCCGCCAAGCCGCCGGCGCGCTGAGCCGTGCTCGGGGCGCTTGCACGGTGAACGTCGACAACGCTCGTCCGAGCGGCGTTTGCGGCGAGGGGTTCGCACGTCACGCGTTCGCCACCTTTTGGCTGGCCTAAGCTCGCGGCAGCGGTGTACGTTCCGCCTCCCTGGTGACCCGGCTTCTCGGCATAGGCGTGATTGGCCTTGGTGGCGCCGGGGGTCGGCACGCTCGTGCGCTGCAAAGTGGTCGCGTCGAGGGCGCCAAGCTCGTAGCCGCCAGCGACCCATCGGCGGATAAACGCAGCGCATTCGGCACGCTTGCGAGCGAGAGCTCTGGGCAATGGCTAGGCCGCGCGGACGTAGACGGCGTCGTTGTGGCGACTCCCCATCCCACGCACGTAGCGCTGGCCTGCAGCGCGCTGCGCGCCGGGCACCACGTGCTCGTCGAAAAGCCGCTCGGGATCAACAAGGCCGAGTGTGAGGCGGCGCTGGCGGTCTGGGCCGAGCTTGGCGCACAGCGCCCGCTCTTCGGCGTGGTGCACGACTACCGAGCGGACCCGCGTTTCGTCTGGTTGCGAGAACGGCTGCTGAGCGGTGAGCTCGGTCGCGTGGAACGGGTGGTGTGGCAAGCCACGGATTGGTTCCGCAGCGAAGCCTACTACCGGGCCAGCCCCTGGCGTGGAAAGTTCTCGAGCGAGGGCGGGGGCGTTCTCGTCAATCAAGCTCCCCATCTGCTCGACACGCTGCTCTGGCTTTTCGGGCGACCCCGCCGCGTCTGGGGACGCTGCCAGTTTGGGCGCTTCCACGATATCGAGGTCGAAGACGACGTCACGGCGCAGCTGGAGTTTGCTTCCGGAACCAGCGCGCTCGTGGTGGTGGGCACCGGTGAGGCGCCCGGAACGAATCGCCTGGAAATCTCCGCGGACCGCGGTCGTATCGTGATCGACGGCGGCGCGGCGCTGGTGCATCGCAATCGCGAGCCCGCAAGCGTGCACCGCAGGCGCGATAATTGCGCGCGACCGCTGGCCGACGTCGAACGCGTGGAGCTCGGAATGCGCACGCCCACCGGCCTGTCGTTGTTGAAGAACTTCGTGGGCGCGATGCGAGGGCAGGCGTCCTTGCTGGCGCCTGCCGAGGAAGCGCTGCACGCCGTGGAGCTTGCCAATGCCATCTTGTTGTCCAGCTTGCTCGACCGCAGCATCGAGCTTCCGCTCGATTCCGCAGAGTTTGCCCGCGCGTTCGCGGACCTGACGCGCGCGAGTCGTTTGCGCGCGAACAGCGGCTGAGCTGCCCCAGTACCCGCGCAGATAGCTGCTCGAAGGCTTGGCGCGCTAGCGTTGCGGCTCGGCGGTGGCGCCACTTCGAACCTCGAGGAGCGAGAGCTCGGATCGGCGCCAGCGGTTCCAGATCAGGGCCAGGCACCCGACCAACAACAGGTTCAACAACACAGCTCCACCCACTGCCCAACGCAGCACGGCGGCAGAGCCCTGCGTCACCGTGATGGGACCGAAGTGCCGCAGCTCGCGCTCGGCGGGGCGCGCTGCAGGGTTGCTGGCCATGACCACGTTCACGTGTAGCGGCGAGAGGCCGGCCACGGCGCCCGCGACGAGACGTTGGACCTCCTGCGGCGGAAGCGGCGGGGTGGCCCCTCGGTGACGCACCAGCACGGAGGCGCTGGGCTGCACCGGCTCCGATTCACTGCCAAGCCCCTCCTTCGCAGGGACCGCCAGGTGCACGCGGGCGGAAAGCACGCCGTCGATGGTGCGGAGGGAGCGTTCGAGGTCGCCACCAATGCCGGCGATCCACTTGGCGTGCTCCGCCAGCCGGCTGGGAACGACGGAGCCTTCGCCGAGCGCCTCTAGCACCCCGGGGCTCGTGCGCGGCGGCAGATTTTCCTGTGAGAGAAGTCCGATGGCGGCAGAGGCCTCGCCCTGCTGAACCGTGACGCGGAAGCGACCCTCGCTTTCGGCGTCACGCTCTTTTTGAGCACCGACGCCGCCCTGCTCGAGCAAGACCACGGCTCGGTTTGCGTCCGATTCGTCCAGGCTCGTGGCAACCGGAACACTGCACGAAAGGCTCAGCGCCGCCAGCAAGATCGAAGAGTAGTGGTGCATGGCCGCGTGTCGCTCCCGCGGGGCGACGTTATCATTCTCGGTGCGCCGCGGCGGCGAGTTTCGCGGGCCCTCGCTGACTCGGCTCCGCGAACCGGTGCGCGCCCGCGGACACACGCCGATGAGGCCGAGCTTCCAGCCTCA
>DASQDA010000452.1:0-1612 GCA_035634435.1 Polyangiaceae bacterium | reverse complement strand
CGGCAGGCTGTGTGACCGGGTGATCGAAGCTACGGGTAAGCAGTGGCCGCTCGACCTGGGCGCCGAGCTCACGCGGACGCGCGGGACGCTCGTCATCGCTGGCTACCATCAGGACGGACCACGCCAGGTGAACATGCAGCTCTGGAACTGGCGCGGCATCGACGTCGTGAACGCTCACGAGCGCGACACCATGGTGTATCTCAATGGTATCCGTTCGGCGGTCGAAGCCGTTGAAAGTGGACGGCTCAACCCGCTGCCACTGTACACGCACACTTACCCGCTGGAGCGCTTGGGCGAAGCGCTGGAGGCGACGGCCGATCGACCCGTCGGATTCATCAAAGCCATGGTGTCGCCGTGAGCTCATTGCCGTCGCGGCCACGCGTCGGGTTCCTCGGTCTGGGTTGGATTGGGCTCGCTCGCATGCAGTCGCTCGTCAAGAGCGGGCTGGTCGAAGCGACGGCTCTCGCCGACCCCAGCGAGAAAGCGCTCGCAGCAGGCCTCGAGGCAGCCCCAGGCGCGCACGCGACCCAGCGCTACGAAGAGCTCCTGGAGCTGGGGTTGGATGCGGTCGTGATCGCGACGCCCAGCGCCCTGCACGCTCGCCAGTGTGTGATGGCGTTCGAACGCGGCTTGGCCGTCTTCTGCCAGAAGCCGCTCGCCCGCACCCTGGTGGAGGCGCGCGCCGTGGTGCTGGCGGCGCAGGCGGCCGATCGCCTGCTGCGTGTGGATCTTTCGTACCGCCAGACGCGCGCGCTCGAACGCGTGCGACGCGTCGTTCAATCGGGCGAGCTCGGCGACATCTACGCAGCCCAGCTGACGTTTCACAATGCCTACGGTCCGGACAAAGCGTGGGCCAATGATCCAGCGCTTGCCGGCGGCGGCTGTTTGATGGACCTAGGGGTCCACCTGGTGGATGCCGCGCTGTGGGTTCTCGGGTTCCCTGCTGTGGAGGCGAGCTCGGCGCGGCTCTACAAGCAAGGGCAGCGCTTGTCCGTTCCTTGTGCCGAGGTGGAGGACTTTGCGCTGGCACAGCTGGCAACAGCGCTGGGCCAAAGCATCGACCTTCAGTGTTCGTGGCGCTCGTCGATCGGTTGCGGCGCGCGGATACGTGCGGAGTTTTTCGGGACGCGCGGCAGTGTTGCGCTGCAGAACGTGGACGGTTCGTTCTTCGATTTCACGGCGGAGCGCTACACGGGCGACCGCACCGAGCAGCTCTGCGGACCTCCCGACGACTGGGGGGGAAGCGCCGCCACCGCGTGGGCCGCCGAGCTCGTCGCCAGTCGGAGCTACCGCGATTGCAGCGAGCTCTTGCGCGTCGCGTCCGTGCTCGACGCCTTCTACGGGCGCGCCGAGCTCGGCAGCCAGCAAGCGGCCGCCTCATGAAGATCGTGGTGTTCGGGCTGACCATCAGCTCTTCGTGGGGGAACGGCCATGCCACCCTGTGGCGCGGGCTGTGCCGCGCGCTGGCTCACGCGTCGCACGAGGTGGTGTTCTTCGAGAAAGACACGCCGTATTACCGAAGCGCGCGCGACATGTGGGAGCTGCCCTACGCCGAGCTCGTGCTCTATTCGGACTGGGACGCAATCCGAGCTCGAGCGCGCCGCGAGCTCGA
>DASQDA010000451.1:0-4979 GCA_035634435.1 Polyangiaceae bacterium | reverse complement strand
TCATCTCGGAATCGAATTGCTGAACGCGCAGGTTGCTCGTTCCCCACTCCGGGTCGGCAGAGCTGAGCACGGCGACTCGATACGCGATGATCTCCATCAACTCCGGCACTCCCAGGCGCCAGTCGTACATGAGCTCTCCCGTCTGGGATACGCCTGGCGGCAAGAACGCGTTCAAGCTTGCTGACGTTTGGACCTCGCAAGTTAACGCGATATAAAGATGGGCCGGTGCTGTCCCAAGCTCGAGGCAGACGCTGCCGCTCGTCGTCTCGCGTGGCTGAGAATGTTTGCAGCGGAGGAACGCAGCTGAACACCACCACCTCGGACCGACCAATCTGATGCCAGCGCGGACACATGTGCTCTTCGACTTCTTCGGGACTCTCGTCGCCTACTCCGAAAGTCGCGTCGAACAGGGATTTCGCCACTCGCACGAGTTGCTTCTCGAGCTTGGCGCAGACATCGGCTACGCCGAGTTCCTCGAGCGCTGGGCGGGTTCGTTCGACGCGCTCGAGATTCGGGCGCAGGACAGCCTTGACGAGTACTCGATGGATACCGTCTGTGGGCAGTTCTTGGGGAGGGTCCTTCCTCGACTTCCAGGTCAGGCAATGGTCAGGCTTTTTCGCGACGTATATCTGCAAGAATGGAACAAGGGGGTCAAGTATATTGCGGGGGTACGGGAGCTGCTGGTCGAGCTGGCCGAGTCCTTCACATTGGTTTTGGTAACCAACACGCATCATGCTGCTCTCGTTCACGGGCACCTTCAGGCGATGACCGTGGCAGATCACTTCGCAACCGTGGTTACATCGGTGGAGCACGGCAAGCGGAAGCCCTCGGCGTGTATTTTCGAGCGAGCTCTTGCTCTGTCCTGTGGGCAGCCAGAGACTAGTATTTACGTTGGTGATTCCGTCGCCGCCGACTACGTGGGGGCTACCAACGCGGGAATTCGCTGCTTGCTCATCGATCCGGAGCGCCGCCACGACGTTCCAGACGCGGATCGGATCACGCACATTCTCGACGCTCGCGTACGGTTGACCTGCTAACGCAGGTAGGCAGGGCCGCCCTTACGGTACCATCGCTGGACCCTTGCGGATGCGCTGCGAGCGCTCGACGCTGCCCGGGCTACGCAGCCCGCCTCATTCCGCTAACGAGCGAGACGCGTTGCGCATCGCGACATCGGGTTCGAGTACACTGCGGACATGAGGCCTGATCTCGTTCGCCTGGCCGGTGAAGCTGCGACTGCGGTGAGCTTTGAAGGAGCGGTGCTCGATCTTCTAAATCAAGCTGTAGGGTTCGACCTCGCCTTCTTTTCAGTCAGAGGCGCTGAGGCTTCCCCGACAGTCGTAGGGCTCGATACCCACCTCGTCGAACGTGTGGTGCGGCGCGGACCCCGATACGTCGAGGACCTACTCCCGGTGAAAAGAGCGGCCCTTCAAGGCGGCGGCGTGGCAGTAGACACCAGGATTCTGGGCGAGCAGGGCGTTCGGAGGACCGCCTACTATCGAGAGGTCGTTCGTTCAGTTGGCGGTCGACATTCATTGATGGCGTACGTTCCGCTGCGCGGCAACGTTGTCGCTGCGATCATGCTTGGTCGTTGCGGCTCCGCGTTCTCGGACGAGCACATTCGGAGCGTCGAGACGTTGCTGCCGGCTCTGGGCGTTGCTCGCGCGTCGTACGGGCTACCGGGCACGTGCGAGCCGTTGCATGCACCGGCACCGTCGGGACTCCTTGAGAAACTTGGATGGAGGTCGCGATCGATGGTGTTGGCCAGCAAGCGCATTGGCGACACCACGGTCGAGGTGCGGGACCGCGGCGGTTTCCGGGAGATGGTCGCGTGTGAAGGCGGAGAGGAGCTCGTGTGGACCCGAGCAAGCCTGCGTGACCCCAGCGAATCTGGATGGCCCTACGTCGAACTGTTTCACGTGGCAGCAATTCAGGCGAAGGCACGGCGACGAGCTCTGTTCGTGGGCTGCGGCGGCGCCGTGGCGGTTCGCCAGTTTGCAAAGATTTATCCCGGACTGGCGATCGATCTGGTGGAACGCGAGCCACAGGTCATCGAGCTGGCCCGCACCTGGTATGACCTCGACCAGATACCCGGCTTGAGTGTTCACCTAGCGGATGGCGCCGCCTTCGTGAAGCAAGCGCCGCCGTCGTCCTGGGATGTTGCAGTCATCGACGCCTTTGATGGTTCAGACCCGACAGCGGCTCTGAGCCAAGGGTCATTCTTCGCAGCACTGGGCCGTGCGTTGCAGCCGGGAGGCACTTCGGCAGTGAACGTTATCGGAACACTGGATGGCCGCGGCTCCGTTCCGGAATTGATAAGGCAGTTGAAATCGACATTCAGCCGGGTTCGTGTCGTTCCCGTGATGGGAGCAGACGAGGACTATTTGCCGAGCACGCTCAGGAACGTGGTCCTCATCGCCTCAAAAGGGGGTGGGTGACCTCTCATGATCCCTCTCGAGAACCAGCTTCGTCACATCATCTCGAGCTCGGCGTGGCTATCCGCTGTCCTCGAGACAGTTCGCGACGTGGGTCCCCCTCAGGCGTACGTTGCAGCAGGCGCGATCCGCGACAGCGTATGGAACTTCCTCACGGGAAGGACGGCGAACGTACCATCTGGTGACATCGACGTCGTGTACTTCGACGCGAACGGAACGTGGAGCGCCAGCAGCTGCTTCGAGACGGCCCTGGCGGAACGCCTGCCGGGTGTTCGCTGGGAGGTGACCAACCAAACGCACGTCCACCAGTGGTATCGCGACTCGCGAGGGCAGTCGCTGCGGCGGCGTGCGAAAGCTCCTTCTGCTACCACAGGTCACCTTGGGCCAGATCACCGTCGTTGATTATGATCCGAGCTGGCCACGCCTGTTCGCTACGTTGAGCTCCGTGGTCCATAGCGCCGTCGCCGACATTGCAATTTCGATCGAGCACGTGGGCAGCACCGCTGTGCCGGGCCTCGCTGCCAAGCCGGTGATCGACATCGATGTCGTCGTTCATGAAGGCGACGTCCAAGCGGGGATCGCTCGCCTAACGACGCTGGGGTACGATCATCTGGGCGACCGGGGCATTCCCGCGCGGGAGGCGTTTCGACCGCCACCCGGAGCGCCTTTTCATCATCTCTACCTTTGTCCTTCGACGAGCCCGGCGCTCGCAAACCATCGTGCCATTCGAGACCATCTGCGGGCCAACCCCGCTGACGCCAGAGCTTATGGGGACCTCAAGAAGCGGCTGGCCCTCGAATTCGCTGATGACATCGACGGGTACGTCGGAGCAAAAACGGCCTTTCTCGTCGCAATCCTGCGGAAACGCGGGTTCTCCGAGGACGCCCTGGTTGACATTGAAGGAGCGAACCGTCGACCCGTGGCCGGGGGCTAACAACAGGTCGAAGCAGACTGCCGAACGTCGTCGTTTGTCCCATTGCCCCAGCCCGGTTAAGCCGCGCCAACTCCTCGGTGGGTCTGCGTCATTGCGAGCGACAATCAGCTAGCGGTCGGGGATTCCCGCAAGATCAAAGGCGCGCCTTTCAACGCTCGAGCCGCCCAGGCAGAGCTTCGCCGCGGGCGAGCACGGCGCGCGTCTGCTCGAACACGGCGCGGTCGTGCTGACGCGCTTCCGCGGAGCGCCTCGCCTCTGACAAAAGCGGCAAGCGCATGCGCTGGATAGGCTCCAGAGCCGCGCGATGACGATCGAGGAAGGCCCAGTACATGGGCGTTAACGGGCAGGTCGAGCGCGGATCGAACTGGCAGCGCTCGCAGTAGTCGCTCATGCGGTTGATGTATGCGGCCCCCGCGACATACGGCTTGGTCGTGATCGAGTCACCCACCCCGAAGCTGCCCATGGCGAGCACGTTGGGCTCGACGACCCAGTCGTAGGCGTCGTAGTAAGCGACCCAAAACCAGTCCGTCAGCTCGCGAGGCGATACGTCGAGCAGCATCGCGATATTGGAGAGCACCATCAAGCGCGTGATGTGATGGCTGTAGGCGTCGCCCCAGACGGCTTCGATCACCTTGTCCAGGCAAGATAGTCCAGAACGTTTGCCCCAGTAAGCCGGTGGCACGCCATTCGTCGCACCCAGCGCCGACGGGGAAGCACCGCCCGTGCCGCTGGGGTGCTCGAGCCACTGCTGGCCGGACCAGCTGGCATAGCCGCCGTCGCCGGGGTGGTCCAAGGTTGCGGCGGCCTGGTTGCGAAAGCCGTCGCTCTCGACGTGCACGTGACGCATGTATTCGCGCCAGCCGAGTAGCTGGCGGACGAAGCCTTCTTTGCTCGGCAGTGGGATATCGAGCTCCACCGCTTCGCGCAGCACGCGCCGAGGGGTCAGGCGCGACAGGTTGAGCAGCGGGGAAATGGCGGTGTGAAACAGTCGGCGCTCGCTGGCCGACATGGCATCTTCCCAGGGACCGAAGTCCGGCAGGCACTCCCGCTTTGCGTGTTCCCACACGCGCTCGGCGTCCGCGCGCGTGGCGGGCAGCTGGGCGGTGTTTACCTGCCCGGGGTGACGCGCGTAGCGCGTTCGCACGAGCTCTGCGACCTCTTCGACGATGGCGTCAGCGGTGAATTCGGGAGCTTGGGCTGGTTTCGGTGAGCCCCGCCAGGGCTTTCGGTTCTCGGTATCGAAGCTGAAGCGACCCCCGAGGGGTTTCCCCCCTGCCATCAGCACACCCGTCTGCTTACGTACGGCACGGTAAAACGCGTCCATGCGATAGGGCGCTCGGGGTTGACTGTCGAGAAACTGCTCGCGGCTGGTCAACCATCCTTCGTGCGGCAACACATGCAGGGGGCCGCGCTCGACGGCAAGCTGCAAGTCAACGCGGAGCTCGCGCTCGGCCGGCTCCATGACGCGAAGCGGTCCGAGCTCGCCTGCCAAGGCGACGAGCGTCTCGCCATAGCTCCCCGGGGCCACCTCGTGACGCACGGCGACGCCGCGCTCGGCCTGATCCAGCGCGAAGTGCCGCAGGTTGGCCAGCACCAGAGCGAGCTTCTGCTGG
>DASQDA010000450.1:0-2300 GCA_035634435.1 Polyangiaceae bacterium | reverse complement strand
GCGAGATCCCGAAATCGCGATTCACGATGTCCCCAACCGCGCCCGACGTCTGCTCGCCGCTGACGAGCAGCTCGAGGATCCGTCTGCGAATGGGATCACCCAGGACGTCGAGCGCATGCATCAGTGCGCCGCGAGCTTACTGTAGAACGTGCAGGCCCTCGCGGCCCTCTTCATCGCCTTCGCCTCGCGCTCGCCGTCGGCGATCTCTGCGCGCGCCCAGTCGCTCGTCGCTCGCTTCAGGTAATCCTTGCCCTGGTCGGTCACGCGCCAGCGCTCGAGCTCGTCGCTGGCGGTTGCCCCGGATCCCACGTACTGGGCGAGCCCCAAAAGCCACAGTTCCCAACCCACACCGGTCGCGCCGGCGCCGTACCACGACCAGTAGAGCCGGTCGAAGAGGCGGCGCGACAGGATGTGCTCGACCTTGAGGAGTGTTCCGCCGTTGGATGATGAGGAGAGGTAGGCCTGCACCCAGCTTTCGTCCCCGAACATCCTCCAAGTCACTGCCAGCATCTCTGGCGGCTTGCACGCGGTGACCTCGCCTTTGGCATTGTCTTTGATCTGGAAGCTGCCGCCGAGGCGCAGGTCGCCCGAGACGGAGCCAAACCAGCGCGCAAGTCGCTCGGGTTTGGTGATGGCCTCCCACAGGTCATCGGGCGAGGTGGCGAAGGTCCGGCTTGCCGAGACCACCCGGCGAACCTTTCCCTGGTGTTCGCGCTCGCTGACCTCGCGGTTGACTGCGCCAATCTGGGTCATCACGTCGATGTTCATGCGGTTCTCCTGTTTCGATGAGTGCCCCGCTTATTATCATCGTGGCTTATATAAGGCAAGACTTAAGCAGCCGAGTCGCGCCTGCGCAGTCGGCCGCACGCCGCCGCCATCCGTCGCAGTGCGCACGAGCCGCGAATTTGTTGCGCTTGGCGCATCCTTTCCCGTGGCTCGACCGTTGTGTAGCCATGAAACTCTACTACTCGCGCAATCTAAACCCGCGGCTGTGCGTCGCCGCTGCGCGGCACCTGAAGGCACCGGTCGAGTACCTCGTCGGCCACACGTTCGACGCGAAGCTGAGGGACTTCTTTTATGCCCTCAATCCGAACCTGTTGAATCCGATCCTGGTCGAGGACGACGGGAGCTCGCTCTGGGAGACGGACGCGATTGTGTGTCGGCTTGCACGGGTAGTCGGCTCCGACTTCTTCCCCGAAGGCGTGGAGCTACCCGAGCTCGTGCGCTGGCTCAGCTGGGCGGCCTACCACTGGGGCAACGCCGGGTCGGCGATGTATTACGACCGTATCACGGTTCCCCGCTACGACCTCAAGCACCTATCGCCAGAAGAGATGGCCACACGGTTGGAGGACTTTCACCAATGTGCGCGCATCCTCGACGAAGTATTGTCGCGTCGCGATTGGCTGATCGGTGGCCGCCCCACGTACGCCGACTTTCGCGTCGGCACCGTGTTGCCCTTCGCCGGCGAAGCCGCGCTGCCGATCGCGGAGTATCCGCATATTTGCCGCTACGGCGAGCGCTTGGACGAGCTGCCGGCATGGCGCGATCCCTTCGAGGGGCTCGGCGACGCGCCGCTCACCTAGGAACACCGCTTGGACATCGCTCTCGAGGCGGTACGCGGGGCTCGAACAAAGGAGCTAGGCTGGAGCAGCTCGTGTGGGGACTTTCCGCGTCAGCGCGTGAGGGCGCGCGCTTGTCGTCAAGGTAACGAGCCACGCGTGACCAATGAGCATTCCAACCGAGTAGGACGAACGCAATTCCGACGCCCACGATGCTCGCGAGCGGTGGCGAAACCGCCCAAGCAGTGCAAGGACATCGAGGCGACCTCGTGCGGGCTAGGAGATATTGATTCCGAAGGTCAAGACGCCTACGATACCTTGGCAAAGACCACTCTCGACATGACCCGAGCCGATTACCACCTAAAGTTGCGCCACATCCACCGCTTCGTGGTGCAACAGTGAACGCCGAGAGACTGCTGAACGCGCTAGGCAAGCTCGTCGACGACCCAAGCGTCGAAAGCTTGCTCGAGGATTTGGGACTATCGGCTGAGGCGCCAGGCATCCGCGACGGAGTGTCCTCCGACGTCGAAGCCATTCAACACGGCGTGGCGCTGTTTTTTAGGTCGGCGCACCATCTGAGAAATGTCGATGGCCTGAATGCGCCTCCCGGTAGCGCTGCCGTTGTCTCAGACATAAAGTTTGCGTCGCTCGGCTTTGGCGGCGGGCCTGCCTACGCGAAGCAGCTGCCCTACGAGCTCACATTCACGGACACGAGAGCCGCCGTCAGAGGCCGCCTGGGCG
>DASQDA010000449.1:0-6399 GCA_035634435.1 Polyangiaceae bacterium | reverse complement strand
CAGCAGGTCGCGCCACATCATGATGGTACGCAGGTCCTGGCGGATGAAGATGGGAATGACGGCGGTCTGCGTATGGCCGAGCTCGAAGCCCATCTTCGTCAGCTCGTCGCGCATGTACGTGAAGTTCTCGTGCAGCTTGTCGATGCGCCAGGTCTCCTCGCGCATGACGTCGAAAGCGGCCATTGCCGCGGCGACACAGGGAGGGGCCGCCGCCGCTGCGAACATGAAACAGGGTGAAAAGTGTCGGATGTAGTCCAGCACCTTACGGTCGCCGACCAGCCAGCCGCCGATGCTGGCGAGTGACTTCGAAAACGTGCCGCCGATCAGGTCGACCTGGTCGGACACGCCGAAATGATGCGCCGTCCCGCGTCCCTCCGGACCAATCACCCCGAGCGCGTGAGCGTCGTCCACGAACAGCCGAGCGCCATGCTTCTTGACGACCGTGACTAGCTCATCCACACGGGCGATCTCACCTTCTGCGCTGAAGACGCCGTCCGTAATGACGAGCGCGCCTTCGCCGGCAGAGAGCTTTTCGAGCGCCTTGTCGAGCGACTCGGGATCATTGTGCCGATACCGAATCAAGCGCGCGCCTGCGGACTGGCCGAGCCGCGCGCCATCGTAGAGCGACGCATGCACGTTGCGATCGATGACGGCGACGCTCGACTTGTTGCTGAGCAAGGCAGAGCAGGTGGCCAGGTTGACCTGGTAGCCGGTGGTGAACACCAGCGCGCTTTCCTTGCCAAACCACGCAGCCAGCTTGTCTTCGAACTCCTCGTGCAGCTTCATCGAGCCGTTGACGAGGCGCGAGCCGGTCATGCTGGTGCCGAAGCGGTCGATGGCAGCCTTGGCGGCTTCTCGCACGCGTGGATGAGTGGTCAGGCCAAGGTAGTTGTTGGAGCCAAACATCACGACGCGCCGATCGTTGATCACGGCTTCAGGACCGTCGTTCAGATCGAGCGGGCGGAAGAAGGGATAAATACCCATCTTCCGCGCGTTGTCGGCCGCCATGAAGCGCTGGCACTTCTCCAGAATGTCTCGGCCGCCGATGCTGGCGAGCGAGCTGCGCTCCTTCAGCGACTCGTCCATGTCGTTGGAGCCGCGCCAGCCGATGCGCTCGGAAGGATGTGCCGTCACGCCGTTCGTGGCCGCATTGCCGTTCGTTGCTGCATTGCCATTCGTGGCGTGCACGCCGTTGGCGTTCGAACCGTTGCCGTTCGAGCCGTTGGACTTGCCGTTGATGCGCGGACCGCCCAGCTCACCGTCCCCGATCGTCTCACCGATCGACGTGTCGAGCGCCGGATCGATGGGCGGCAGCTCGTGACCCTTGCGCAGGATCTGCCAGGCCGTGCGGACGCGCAGACGCGCGTCCATCAAGCCTTCGGTCGCTTTCATGACGCGATCATCCGTGACCCAGCGCATGACGGACGGGCGCAGCAGGGTAGCCCTGCTCTTGTCGACGATACGTTGCCTCAAACCCATGTGACGAGCTCCTGAGCCCCCAAATCGGGACTAACTCGAAGCGAGCGGAGCTTGGGACCGCACCCGTCGAGCGTGACCGGAAGCTACGTTACGGTCCGACTTCCGTCAACCTGGCCAGGCCTCGGCAACCTCGGTGTCCAGCAGGATCTCATCCAGGTACAGCCCTGCGGCGGGCGCGGTGACGCCAAGGTCCAATCGCGACTTGCTGACGAGGGCACGCGCAGTTGCATTCGCATCGACGCGCCCGCGGCCAACGTCGACCAGTGTGCCGGCTATGATCCGGACCATTCGGTACAAAAATCGATCGCCGTGCACGATAACTTCCCACAAACGGCCGTCGCTACGCGCTCTACGCACCTCGACGCGAAACATCCGACGCACCGTCTCTTCACGTTCGTCACGTGCTCCGCGGAAGGCGGCAAAGTCGTGCTCGCCCTCCAGATGCGCTGCGGCCGACTGCATGTCCATCTGGTTCAACCTGTCGCTGACGCGCCAAGCGCGGCCTTCCAGAAACGGGTCACGCACTGAGCTCTCCAGCACGCAATAGCGATATACCTTCGAGTGCACATGGCGCCGTGGCTCGAAGCCCGGCTCTACCCGCGCCGCTCGGACCACGGCGATCTCGGCGGGCAGGTGGGCGGCCAGTCCGAGGGCCCAACCTCGCGGCGGGATGTCGCGCGTCGTATCGAATGCGATGAGCTGGCCGCGGGCGTGGACGCCAGCATCGGTGCGGCTCGTGATCCTGAGTGCCGAAGCGCGAGGATCGAGCTCGCGGATGGCGCCCAGGAGCTCGCCACCGACCGTGCGTGCGTTCTCCTGCAACGCCACGCCGGCATACAGACCGCCATCGTAGGCGACCGTGAGCAGGACGCCGGCTGCCTTCAAGCGAAGCTCAGGGTTCCGCGGAGGTGTTGCCGGCTTCGGCAGCGTCCGTGCCGCCGTCGCCTTCCGAGCTACCGCCCCCAGCCCCCGCGGTCTGCTCGTCGTCTGGGCGTTTCGCCAGCGTCACGCAACCCTTGGCCGCCGCAGCCTCGAGCTCGGCTCGGTGCTGCTCGCGCGCAGAGGGGTCGCGAACATCGTAGAGCGGCAGCTCTGGGCAATCAGGTGTCTTGCCGTCCGAGCTGCACCCGGCAAAGCAGCCTAGCAGCGCCAGTGTGCTGAGCAGGGGAGTGAGCACGCGGGTGTGTGCGGCGCCGCCCACAGCGGGCATGCACAGGGTCGAGGTGCGGCGTGCGCGCATCAGATCTTCGGTTCGAATCTCAGGGGCACCTCGGCATCGACGCAGCCGCCTTGAGGTGGAGCGAAGGTGCTGCTTCGAAAGATTTGCGTGACGCAGGTGGCAATGGCCGAGTCGCCAATCTCGTTCAAGGTCACGTTGGCGCTGCACACGGAGCCGGTGCCGCTGATGCGCACGGCTACACGCATCCGGCCCTGCAGCTGTGCGTTCTGTCGGAGCGCGCGCTCGTAGCAACCGCGCCCCTGCGCGCCCTTGGCGGCCAGTTGCGCCCGCAAGGTGCCCGACGCGTCTCCCTTGCACTCACCGCCACAACCACCAACAGCAGCGCCGCCGCCAAGGTTCTTCTTCGTAGCCTGCTTGGGCTGCGTACCGGCATCGACCGGTGCCTCTTCGGGCGGGGGCGGCGGCGGCGGATCATCGAGCATGGGGGCCGTAGGCGCGGCGACTGGCGTCGCAGGCATGGGACGCGAGCCGTCTCCGCTCATCTTCCAGTAGATGAGGCCCCCCATGAGCAAGAGCATCACTACCGCCGCGATGATGAACGGACCGCTACCGCCCTGTTTGGGGGGTGGCGGGATCGTACTGGCCATGCAAGATCTCCTCGAAGTCCTAGCGCCGGACTATAACCATCCAACGGTCAGAGCGCGAGCAAGTTGCGGCCTAGGTTCCGCCTTCAGGGCAGCTTGCCGCCTCGGTCAAATAACCCACATCCCGACCTGCCGACAGCCTCGGCCACCCGGTCGGCGACACTTGCGGCCGAAGCGTCCGCGCCACGATCAGACATCGGGTGGCGTCTCGAGCAGCTCGAAGAAGGTGACGCCAGTGTCGCCCCAAGTCCTACGATCCAACTCAGCGAAGCCTTCAATGCTGATTTTGTCCCGCGTTGCGTGCTCGAAGACCAAGCGCGCGTCGCTCTTGAAGAGCGGTCGCAGTCGAGCAAGCACCTGAGTGACTTGCTGTACTTCCGACCAGGGCGGATCACAGAACACGAGGTCGAAGCGCGCAACCACGCTGAGCGCGGCGCTCGCTTGCTCAACCCGCACGGGTAAGACGGTCGCCCGTTCGGCGAGCCCGAGCTTGGCGACGTTCGCCCGGATGCAGTCGAGCGCCGCCCTGTCGCGCTCCACGAACACGGCGCTTTCGGCTCCGCGCGAGAGCGCCTCGATTCCGAGGGCGCCGCTGCCCGCGTAGAGATCGAGCACGTGAAGCGCGCTCACGTCGCGGAGCATCGAGAAGACGGCCTGCCGGACGCGCGCTGCGGTGGGGCGGGTCGCCAGCCCGGCCGGTACTCGCAGCTCGCGGCTGCGCAGGTCGCCAGCGATGACTCGGACGCTCATGTGGTGTCGATCTTGCTCCACATCTGCCGGCGCATCCGCTGTCGCGTGCGGTCGCGACGCGTGACAATCCGAGCGACGCTGGATGCAGCCATCAGCTCACCCTCTTGGCCGAGAGCCGGCAACACCGTCCTGCCTACCAGAAAGGTGCCAGGGATGGGGCCCCGCACTGGCTCGCCCGAAAGTCCCAGGTAGCCCGCCGGTTCGATGTTCCACAGTCGCTCCATGGGCTCTGGACCTGCAGTGGCGCCGCGCAGGTGCACGCGATCGACGTCGCGGCGCGCGCCGCTCGAGTAGTCGTAGAGGGGCAAGCCGTCGTGCGGAGAGTCGACGCAGACGAGGTGCTCATCGAGGAACGGCAGCGCCTCGCGCAGCGTGGAGACGACGGCCTCGCGAGCTTCGAGCAACGTGAGCGAACCACGTGACGGTAAGATCGTCTCGGCCACCAACAGCATCTCGTCGGCTGCGGTTGGCGTCGGGTCCGGGAACGCCAGCGGATCGAGGCGCTCCAGCCGCACGTTGGGTCGACGAGGATTCTTGCTGCCGCGGAGCTTCGGCAGCACGAAAGCGATCTCGCCGAGCGGGTCCTGCAGCGCGGCCCTGCGTACCACCAGACTCACCACGAAGCGGCTGGCCTGTGAGGTGACGCGCGGCCAATCTTGGCGTGCAGTCTTGGTGATCCCGAGGCCGCCGCTCAGCTCCGCGAGCGCCTCGCCGAACTGGTCGGAGATCACCACGGCGGCCCCGGTGGGCCCCTCGGAGCCGTCCTCGATCACGCCCGCGGCAGCGTCGTTGCGGATGACGACCGAACGCGCTCGACCGCCGAGATTGCAGACGCCGCCGTGTGCCTCGATGCGCTCGACGAGGAAGTCAGCCAGCTCGTCCTCGCTCTGCGGCAGCGCGCTGATCCCCCGCGTCCAGGCCCCGTGCAGGCGCGCCAGCGCGAACGGCGGCAGCTGGTCAGCGAGCGTTGCCAGATGGCTCCCGAACTGCGCGGGCACGGTCACCAGGTCGCGGAAGGCGTGGCCGCGCGGGAACTTCGCCAGCAGATCCTGCGTGCGGTCACTGCGCGCGTACGGCAGCGAATAAGCAGTGCGCCCGGTCTCGAGGCGTTCCCACAGCGTCCCTGGTGGCCAGACGTTGTCGTGCTCGAAAACCGTGTCTGCGGCAGCATTCGTCTGAGCGATGCTCGCGTACAGCTCGTCGACCAGCTGGCGTACCTCGGGAAACTCGCGATCGATCTCGCGCGCGAAGAGCTCCATGTCGGGTGGGACCTCGACACGCCGGCCTTCGGCGATGACCGTGAACATGGGGTCCAGATGGCGCACGCGACGGCGAAACTGTGGGTTGTGAGCCAGCTCGTGCAGGACGCGCCGAAAGGCGGGTGACGAGCCGCCCAGCAGGACGAACGGACGGCGACACAGCAGTCGCCCGTCGAAGCGATAAGTTTGTGGACGCTGTCCTTGTCCCAGGAGCAGTACGCGAAAGTCGCGGCGCGCGAGCAGCGCCGCCGTGGTGAGAGCACCCAACGAACGACCGAGCACGATCGCGTCGTAGTAGCGTGAGGACACTCAGGTGCTCCCTGGCGCGTGCTCGGTCGGGCGGGCAAGCGGGTCTCTCATGCTCCGTTATGGGAACCGATACGCCCAGCTGCGATATCTGAAAGGACTTCGACGTACAGCTCGTGCTCGGCGCGGTGGACGCGCTCCGCGAGCGTCGGCTCGTCGTCGCTCGCGAGCACGGACACCGCGCGCTGCGCCAGGATCGGTCCCGTGTCGACACCATCGTCGACGAAATGCACGGTGCATCCAGTCACTTTGACGCCGTGGGTGAGCGCTTGCGCGATGGCTCGCACTCCGGGGAACGCCGGCAATAGCGAGGGATGGATATTCAGCACTCGCCCCGGAAACGCGCACAGCAGCTCGGGCGTGAGAACACGCATGAATCCCGCCAGGACGACCCACTCGACGCCCGCGCGCAGGAGCGCTTCCTTCACGACGGCGTCGAACTCAGCGCGTGACGCGAACGGTCGATGGGAGATGACGCGCACGGGAACCCCGGACCGCCTGGCGCGCTCCACCGCGAAGGCATCCTCGCGGTTGCTGACCACCAGTCTGACGCGCGCATCCAGCTTGCCCGCCCCGATGGCATCGATGATGGCCTGCAGGTTCGAGCCGTCGCCGGAGACCAATACGCCGAGCTCGAGGGTGGGCATGCCGCTCAATCCTCCACGTAGGCGACCCGTGCCGAAGCGCCCGCCTCAGTCGCCTCGATGTGACCCACCACGAAGGCCTGCTCACCCGCGGCGTCGAGCGCTGCGATGGCGCGGGGCGCGCTACCCTCCGCCAC
>DASQDA010000448.1:0-5638 GCA_035634435.1 Polyangiaceae bacterium | reverse complement strand
CGTGCTGTTCCTCGGTCGCGTGCTCGATCCACGCTGAGGCGGAGGGCAGCCCAGCGAAGAATGCTTCGCGGCCTTCCAGCCCCTTCGGACGGGTGTCTACGGGGCCAGCCTTGAGAGGGTCGCCTCGAGCTGGGCCGCACGACCTGGCCCGCAAACGTAGAGATGGGAAACGCGCGCGCTCCTAGTCGTTTAACTTACGACTGTTAACGCGTTTCGTCTGACTTTGTCGGGGCGGGCAGATTCGAACTGCCGACCTCACGGACCCGAACCGTGCGCGCTACCAAACTGCGCTACGCCCCGATCAGGCGTTCCCCTCAGGCGAGGGGCGCCGGAACATGTTCTGTCCGTCCCCGTCTGTCAAGAGCGCGCTGCAGGCGCTTGCCTTTGTCCTCAGCCCGCTTTGCGGCGCTTTAGCTCGGCGGCTAGAGCGGGCACCGCCTGGAACAGATCGGCTACCAGACCATAGTCCGCGATCTGGAAGATCGGAGCGTCCCCGTCCTTGTTTATGGCGACGATGACGCGCGAGCCTTTCATGCCGGCAATGTGCTGAATGGCGCCGGAGATGCCGACGGCAACGTACAACTGAGGGGCGACGATCTTGCCCGTTTGGCCGACCTGGAGGTCGCCTGGCGCGTAACCAGCGTCCACCGCCGCTCGGCTCGCGCCGATCGCCGAGCCCAGCGCATCCGCCAGCGGCTCGAGCACCTCGAGGAACTTCTCCTTCAGAGCACGCCCGCCCGAGACCACGACTTTGGCCTCGGCGAGGTCAGGGCGCGCGCTCTTCACCGTGTCCAGGCTCACCACCTCCACCCGCTCTGCCGCTCGGCTCGTGGGCGCCTTCGTGACCGCCTCGATAGGGGAGGCGCCTCCGCTCGGCGTGGCTGCGGCAAATTCGCTTTGACGTGCGGTTGCCACCTGAACCGAGCTACTCACCGTGCAGATTCCGAAGGCGTTGCCAGCGAACATCGGTCGACGGAAAATGATGGTCGAGCCTTCCGCGCTGACGCCCGAGCAATCAGCGGCGTAGCCCGCGTCCAACCGCGCAGCGACACGCGGCATCAGATCTTTACCGAAGCTGGTCGCCGTTGCGACGAGCAGCGTCGCGCCTTGAGCTGCGCTCACCACCGTCGGAGCGAAGACTTCGGCGGTGTACTTCGCGAACGCTGGATCTTGCCCAACGAGGATCTTGCTCGCGCCGTAGGCGGCAAGCTCCTCGGCTGCGGCTCGCGGGTTGTCGCCGAGCACGAGAATGGAAAAAGTGCCGTCGGGCACGGCCGCCTTGGCGAAGGTGATGGCGGAGAGCGTACTGCGGCGGAGCTCACCATCCTCGGCGAGCTCGGCGATAACGAGTGCATGTGCCATATTCCTGCGTTTCTCCTCAGACGACCTTGGCTTCGGTGACGAGCTTGTCGACGAGCTCGCCTACGTCTTTCACCCGCACGCCGGCCTTGCGCTGGGCGGGCCGCTCGAACTTCTTGTACTGGGTGGTCAGCGTATTGCCGCCAACCAGCTCCGCGAGCGTCTTGGTGTCCAGAGGCTTCTTCTTGGCCGCCATGATCGCGGGAAGGGGAGCGAAGCGAACGCCGTCGTTGTGCTTGAAGGAGGGCTCCGTGTGCCGGGAGCGGACACTGGTGCCGGCGACGACCCGGAGATCGACCGTGACGACTGCGGGTAGACGCACGCGCACGTACAACACACCCCCGTCCACTTCGCGACCGACCAGCAGCACGTTCTCTGTCTCCTCGTGAATGGTCGCAGCGAAGGTAGCCATGGGCCAGTCCAGGAGCTCGGCCAGACGCTGCCCCACCTGATTGCTATCGCCGTCGACGGCTTGTTTGCCCATCAGCACCAGGTCGGGCTTTTCCGCGTCGACCAGCGCTTTGAGCGCGAGGGCTACGAGCCGCCCATCGAGCTGGTCGTCCGTAGCGTCCACACGTACTGCCCTGTCGGCACCGGTCGCTAGCGCGGCTCGAAGCGTCGTCTCCGCGTCCTTGGGTGCCAGGGTCACGACCACGACCTCGCCGATGCGGGTTTTCGGCGCCTTTCCATTCTCGGTCAAGCGCAGGGCAGCTTCGAGCGCGTACTCATCGAACGGATTTATCTTCCATTCGAGGCCAGCGGTGTCGACGGCGTTCCCCTGAGGCGCGATCTTGATCTTGTTGGCGTTATCCGGATCTGCGACGCGCTTGAGTGCAACCAGAATCTTCAACTCGACGCTCCCTTCTGCGAACCGGAAGTCTACCTCATTCTGAGGCAGCGTCCGGGGGCCGGCAGCCGCAGGTTTCGGGCGCCCTGCCTCGACGTCGCTCGCGGGCCAACGGGCCGAGGCCGTGCAAGCTGCTCGGTTATGGTGGTATGAAGCGCTCGCTCGACCACAATGAAAACGGACTACCTGGTCATCGGCAGTGGAGTAGCTGGTCTCACCTTCGCGCTTCGTGCTGCAGCGCACGGTGAGGTCTTGCTCATCACCAAACGCGGAGCGGACGAGAGCGCCACGAGCTGGGCGCAAGGTGGGGTGGCCGCGGTGCTATCCCCCGATGACTCGTTCGAGAAGCATGCGGACGACACTCGCATGGCCGGGGCTGGGCTGTGTCACGACGTCGTCGTCGACCTGTGCGTGCGCGAGGCGCCCAAGGCTATCCGCTGGCTCGGTGATCTCGGCGCGCGCTTCTCGGAGAGCGGCGCCGGTACGCTGGATTTGGGTCGCGAGGGCGGCCACACGGAGCGCCGCATCGTTCACGCCGGCGACATCACCGGGCGCGAGATTCAGCGCGCTTTGTGGCTTGCCGTTCAGGAGTCGCCGAACGTGCGGGTGCTCGAGTGGCACATGGGCATCGACCTCATTACCCTGTCGAACTTCGGCGGACCCGATCGCTGCGTCGGTGCCTACGTGCTCGACGAAAAGACGGGCGAGGTGCACACGGTGATGGCTCGCGCCACGGTGCTGGCCACGGGCGGTGCGGGTAAGGTGTACCTCTACACCTCGAACCCGGACGTGGCGACCGGCGATGGCGTCGCGATGGCGTACCGAGCCGGAGCCGAGATCGCCAATATGGAGTTTTATCAGTTCCATCCCACGGTGCTGTACGAGCCGAAGGCGAAGAGCTTTTTGGTAAGTGAGGCGTTGCGCGGTGAGGGAGCCGTGTTGCGGCTGCCAGACGGCGACGCTTTCATGAAGCGGCACCACGCCATGGGCGATCTCGCTCCGCGCGACGTCGTGGCTCGCGCCATCGATTACGAGATGAAGCGCACCGGGTCCGAGCACGTCCTGCTCGACATGACCGCAAGGCCCGCTACCTTCATCCAGAGCCGCTTTCCGAACATCCACGCGGCCTGCTTGCAGTACGGCATCGACATTGCCGTACAACCGATACCCGTGGTGCCGGCGGCGCACTACATGTGCGGTGGGGTAACGAGCGATCTTCACGGACGTACGACGCTGCCCGGCCTCTGGGTAGTGGGCGAGTCGGCTTGCACCGGGCTGCACGGGGCGAACCGGCTCGCCTCCAACTCGTTGCTCGAGGGGCTGGTCTTCGCGCGTCGCGCCGCGGACAAGCTGGCTACGCAGATCGACGAGCTGCGCACGCTGTTGCTGCCCAACGTGCCCGATTGGGAGACGGGCCCTGCCGTGCCGAGCCACGAGGCAGTGGTGGTGACTCACAACTGGGACGAGCTGCGCCGCACGATGTGGAATTACGTCGGGATCGTGCGGAGTGAAGCCCGGCTGCGGCGTGCAGCTCGCCGCATCGCGATGCTCGAGCAAGAGATCCGGGAATATTACTGGAAGCATCTGGTCACCCGCGACCTGCTGGAGCTACGCAATATTGCGACCGTCGCCGAGCTGATCGTCTCGTCGGCCGCGACCCGGCGGGAGAGTCGTGGCTTGCACTACACGATCGACCACGCCGAAACGCAGGCCCACTTCGCCTCCGACACGGTGGTCAAACGCGGGGTTCTGCCGCATCTGCGCGGATACTAGGTCAGGCGGAATGGGCTTTTCGCACGCGAGGGCCATCGCCTGGACGCTGTGCGTTACCCTGGCACTCTCGTTTTCGATCCTCGCTAGCCAGCGACTCTTCCCGCAGTACGCTAGCAGCTTGCTGCTCGGCGGAGCGCTCGAAGGCGTGCTCTATGCCGGGGCTGCCGTGTGGCTCGTGCAAGGCAGCTCGGGGCAGGAGCCGCTCGGCACCGCACTCGGGTTACGCGCCGAACGTGCCCCGTGGATGCTCCTGCCCGCGGCGGCCTTGCTCGGCGTGGTCCTGCATGGGCCGGTCGATGGTCTGCAGTCATGGATAGAAACCTGGGCGCCTTCGCCCCCCGGTGAGCTAGCGGAGCGGCTACGGCGGCTGAGCCCCGACTCGACGCGCGAGCGGCTCCTCTTGCTGGGCGTTGCCGGCTTGGTCGCTCCGTTCGTGGAGGAGCTGTTCTTTCGCGGTGCCCTGTTCAGGCGCTTGGTGGCCAGCGACAACGTGAGAGCCACCGTGGTCACCACCTCAGTCTGCTTCACCGTGAGCCATGCGGAGCCGCGGATCTGGCCTGCACTCGGTATCGTGGCAGTGGTGCTGGGCGTGTTGCGTGCGTGGAGTGTGGGGATCTGGCCCTGCTTCTTGCTCCATGCCACTTTCAATGCCACCACCCTGGCCGTGGCCTTCTCCCGTCCGTCGAGCGAGCTCGTCGAGCCTGCGCCTGCTTTCTACTCCGTTCTCGTGGGCAGCGCGCTTGCGGGTGGACTGTTGTTTCTGATCCAGCGAAAGCTTGCAAATTCGCGCTCGAGGTCCGGGTGAGCGCGAAGATCGCCCTGTGTTTACCCGGCGGTGGCGCCATGGGAGCGCTCTATCAGGTGGGAGCTCTTGCCGCCGTCGAAGACGCCGTGGAGGGTTTCCAGGCTGATTCTTTCGACCTGTACGTGGGTAGCTCGAGCGGAGCGAGCCTCAGCGCTGCGCTGTGCGCAGGCGTCCCGGTTCAGCGTCTTTATCGCGCTTTCCTCGATCCTGCGGACGTGTACTTCGGCCTGGAGCGCAAGCATCTGTTGCGCATCGATCTCGGCGAGTGGCGCCGCACCTTGCTCACCACCTTATCGGCGTTTCGGCACGCAGCGGGGAGCTTGCTCACGCGCGAGGCTGGCACTTTGCCGCCCGGCTTCTCGCAGGAAATCGAGCGGCTGTACGACTCGCTGCCAGCAGGCGTCTTCACGCTGGAAGCCTACGAGCGCTTCCTCGAAGATTTTTTCGTCCGGCGCAGCGTGCCGAACGTGTTTTCTGCGATGCCGAGGCCGTTGCGCATCCTGGCTCATGATCTCGACTCTGGGGCTCCAGTCTGCTTCGGCTCTCCCGGATACGAAGCTGTCCCTGTCACGCGCGCGTGCATCGCGTCGATGGCCATTCCGCCTTTGTTCTCGCCGGTTCGCATCGGCGATCGTCACTACATCAACCCGGGGGCTGGGCAGCTCTCTCATCTAGACGTGGCCGTCGAACAGGGCGCGACGCTATTGGTGGTGGTGCATTCGATGGTGCCGGTGTCGGTGGCAATGGTGCCCACGGGTCACGGTCACCGGGGCAGCTTGCGCGACAAGGGCATGATGTGGGTGCTGAACCAGGCCATCCGCATCGGTACGCACCGCCTGGTCGACGAAGCGACG
>DASQDA010000447.1:0-5497 GCA_035634435.1 Polyangiaceae bacterium | reverse complement strand
GATTGAGACACACCACCCCGCGTGGCCAGATCGCGTAAAACCCGGCCGGGCACCGTCGAGTCGTGCGTACCGGTTCGGCTCCCCGCACGACGAACGAGCCCGCATGCTGCGAGCCGATGGTCTTGGCCCCGCTGGCGGGCCGCTCGAGAATGGGCGTGTTGTTCGCGATACAACCGAGCCGAGGGCCCTCCTGCGGGGGCGGTGCTACGGCCGCGATTCCGCTTTCGTCTTCTTCTGACTTGCTCAAGCCGAGGTCGACCCCCGACGAGGTACAGCTCGAGGCGAGCCGCAGCAGCAGCCCGAGAGCGACGGCTCGCGCAGTCCGCCGACGATGTCCGCTGCGGTCCATCACAGGACCATCGGACGGGCCTCGGTGAGCGGGCAAATTTTCGGGCCTCGAGCGCGCCGCCGTTAGGCGCCGCGCGACCTGTAACTTCTGACGACAAATGCGTAGGAAGCGCGGCAATAGCCGACTACAACTAGGAGTACAGGCCTAGACGTCGCTCGTAGGTATTCCTGCGCCGGTTTCAGGGCTTCATGGTGTTGGTCAGCCACACAATCGTTGGTTCATGTCGGGGTACGGAGCTAGAACAACTCAGGCGCCTGTGACGTTCGGATGTGAGGTCCGGCGGCGGCGCAGCGCGCTCGGGTTGACGCTCGAGCAGCTGGCGGAGCGCTCCGGGCTCACGCCCAATTACATCGGCACGGTCGAGAACGGACGGCGCGATCCGTCGCTGAGCACCGTCCTTGCGCTGGCCGAGGGGCTCGGGGTTCCGGCGGGTGAGCTGCTGGGCGGCGTCGGCGAGCTCGGTCCAGTGTCCAATGAGGTGGCGGCGCTGGTCGAGACGCTCACGCCCGAGTTACAGGCGGCAATCCTCGCGCTATTGAGGGCCATGGCGGGGGGCCGTGGTGTGTCCTGAGGCGGGCTCGGTCGGTGATCGCCTTCCTCTGACTTGACCCGACGCCGCGGCTGGCCGACAAGAGCGACCGTCGCCATGTCGCGCCTGTTCTCGCTCCTGGTTGTTCTGTGCGCCGTCAGTGTTTCGGGTCGGGTTTGGGCCGCGGAACAGGATTGGGACGGCGGCTACGCGCAGCGGGCAGAGCGCCGTTCCGGAGTAGCGCTTTCACTCGGTGCCGGTGTGGGGGTGGGCGCCTCCAGCGGTTATCCCAATTCAGCCGGCAAGATCGACGTGCCCGCGTTCCGTACGGAGGGCGAGCCCGCGTTCGGGTCCGCGTACTCCTTCTGGCTCGGCGGAGCGTTGCGCGACTGGTTCACCTGCGGTGTCGGTTACACCAGCTTCGGTGCCGACGACGGCGACCACCGTACGCAGGCGAGCGGGTTCATCTTTCATCTCGAGACCTTCCCGCTGTGGTCGCTCGGGGGTCGGCTGCGTGATCTGGCGCTTTTCGCCAACTTCGGAGCTGGTGGGCTCACCATCGAAGGAGGCCCTGAGACTGCCGACGGTGGGCTCGTGTCCGTGCTGGGACTCGGCACCAGCTTCGAGCTCTTCCGCTTCGGGCACTTTGCGCTGGGGCCGAGCCTCGAGAGCAACTACGTGTATTCGCAGTCGGGCGAGGCGTTCGGCATCTTTCTCGGCGCCAGGACCGTGTTCTATGGCGGACCGTAGATGGCGCTGACGACCCGCTCGTGGCCTCCGTAGTCGCGTTGTCGTTCGATGCGGGCGTAGCCTTCCGCGCTCAAGATGGCGCTGACACGCTCCGCTTGGTCGTGGCCGACCTCCAGTGCGAGCACCCCGCCAGCGCTCAAATACCGGCCTGCTTCGGCGGCAATGCGGCGGACGAGCAGGAGCCCGTCGTCACCCCCGTCGAGCGCCAGGCGAGGCTCGAAATCGCGGATGTCGGGCGCAAGCCCCGCTATCTCGGCGCGCGGGATGTAGGGCGGATTAGCGGTGATGAGCTCGAAGCGTCGCTCCGGGTGGAGCGCCGCAAAGAGGTCGCCGGTCGTCCAGCGAGTGCTCCACGTGGCGCCCAGGCGCTCGGCATTTTCCCGTGCGAGGCTGCAGGCGGCGGCGGAGATGTCGACGCCCGTGACTTTCCACGTGGGCCGCGACAGGGCGATGGATATCGCCACGCACCCGGAGCCGGTACACAGATCCAGCGCACGGCCATACAGCGAGCGCGGGCGCGTGCGGGTCAAGGCAACGTCGACCAGCGCCTCCGTGTCGGGGCGCGGCACCAGGGCACGTGCATCGATGCGGAAGGAATGGCCGTAAAACTCCCGCATGCCGAGGATGTAAGCGACGGGCTCCCCGCGACGCCGCCGGCGAATCAGCTCGCGATAACGGGCGAGCTCGACGTCGCTCAACGGAAGGCCGGCATCCAGGATGAGTCGCACCCGATCCACCCCCAGCACCGCGCACAGCAACAGCTCCGCGTCCAGGCGGGGACTCTCGCTGCCGCGCCGCGCAAAATCGTCCGCCGCCCACTTCAGGACGCGCGCGATGGACCAGGGCTCCGTGGAGCTCAGCGGGGAGTTGGGGACGACGGGGTCAGACAAGGGATCGCCGGCGCGCACGCGTTTCGGGTGGAGGTAGTCGTGGCGCTGCTCGGGTACCAGCGGGGAGGGGTGTAGTAAAGGCGGGGGTCGCTGCCGCGGCTCCAGACCAGGCTGGCCGGGGCGTAGCTGCAACCGGCGGGAGGGACGAGCCAAAGACCCGGTTGCCACTGCCAGCGCCGCCCCGGCCAATCGTAGAAGCCGTGCACCCAGACGCATTCGGGTCGCCCCGGCAACGCTGCGTCGGTCTCCTCGATCTGCGCGGGGGGCGGAGGATATTCCACCTCGATGAACTCGTTGGCCACGGGTCGGGCTGCTTGGGGCGCCGAGCCGCAGCCCACGAGCAGGGCCAGTGCCAGGAAGCGCGTCATGGGCTCAGTGGAAACAAGGCTTCGAGCACGGTGCCGAGCCCTGCGGGGTAGAGCAACGCGTACTCCAGGGTGGCAAGCGCCAGAAAAGGACCGAACGGAAGGCGGGCTTTGCCGAGCCCCTCCTCGGGTGCGCGCAGCACCGGATCCAGGTCGCGTTCGTGCTCCAGCCGGGCTCGCTCCTCGCCCTCGGCCTGCGCGATCGCTGCCTCCCACTCTTCGCGCTCTCGCGTGACGGCGACGGGCTCCTCGATGCGCCCCTGGACCACGTAGAGCGTCAACGTCACGACCGTCGCCTGAATGGCTCCGGCAAACAGCGCGAAGAGCGCACCTTGCCAGCCGAGCCACGCACCAGCGAGCAACGTGAGCTTGGCATCTCCATGTCCCATTCCCGGGTAGCCGCGCAAGAGCCCATGCAACCACACGAACGGCACGAAGATGATCGCGAAGCCCAGGACCGCTCCCAGCAACGACTGCCCGTAGCCGAGGCCTCGGACGCCGGCGCTAGCGAGGCCGATCACGGCGCAACCGAGGGTCAGCGAATCCGGCAGCAGCATGTGCTCCAGATCGATGAAGGAGAGCGCCAGCAGGGCGAGACCGAAGAGCAGGTAGAGCGCGAATAGAGCGAGCGCGCGCAAAATGCTGGTTTCGGGTGGGAGCTGCCCGACGATCAGAAGCAGCACCGCTGCGGCGAGCAACCCACCCAGCATCTCGACCAGGGGATACCGCACCGCGATCGACGCCTTGCAACAGCGCGCGCGCCCGCGTAGCAAAAGAAAGCTCACGATGGGCAGGTTGTCGATGATGCGGATGCGAGCGCCGCAGGCGGGACAGTGGGATGGCGGGGTTGCGACGCTCTGCCCCAGAGGCAAGCGGTAGATCACCACGTTGAGGAAGCTGCCGCCTGCCAACCCGAACGCCACCGCAAACACCAGCAGAAAAATTGGGGGAAATTCCGAAAGCGGCAGCACGGTTTATGCGGCCATCTTGGCACACCTTCCCACAAAGCTGGGGCCGCGGTTTTCTTGGCCCTGCGCATGGGACAAGATGCGCTCGAGACCAAGTAGCATGGCAAACCAGACCGCTTCCAGCACCATCTCTCTCGAGCGCTTCGCCCCGGACGCAAAGTCGCTGGTCGTGGGAGCTCAAAACCTTGCGGACGAGCGGCGGCACGCCGAGGTATTGCCGCTGCACTTGCTGTCGCTGGCGCTCGCCAAGGACCCTCGCGTGGTGGAGGTGTTTCGCCGAGCGGGCGTCGACGTGCCCGAGCTCTCGACCGCCCTGGAGCGAGCACTCGCTGCGCTGCCGCGTTCGAACGAGCCCTCCTACCTGGCGGTGGCCACGCTCGAGCTGCTGGATCGCGCGGCCCGTGAAGCCGAGCGGGAGTCGCGCAAAGACGTCCGTGTCGAGGACCTGCTGAACGCGCTCACGCAGGAGATCCGCGGGCGCCTTGGCGACGTGCTGACCAACTTTCAGCTGCGCCCCGGATCGCTGCGCGCGCACCTCTCCGGCTTTGGCGCGCTGAGCTCGGGTGCGCCGCTGGCCACCGGTGATAGCAGTACCGACGCGCTGCGATCGTTGCTGGACGCTTCCGAGCTGAACGCCTCACCCGTGATTGGCAGAGGGGCCGAGCTGCGGCGCGTGCTCAGCATCCTCGAGCGGCGCAGCAAGTGTCATCCCCTTCTCGTCGGTGAGCCAGGCGTTGGCAAACGTTCCATCGTCTTGGCTCTCGCTCGCCGTCTCGCCAAAGGGGACGTCCCGACCAGCTTGGCAGGAGCGCGTCTGCTCGAGCTCGATAGCGGAGCCTTGCTGGCCGGCGCGCGCCTGCGCGGCGAGGTCGAGGAGCGCACACGGCAGTTGCTCAAGCGTCTGCAAGGCGGCTCCGATCCCACGATTCTCTTCGTCCGCGGTCTCGAGCAGCTGTTCAGCTCGCCCGGTGGCGGCAACGCAGTCGGCGACCTTCTCCACTCCACGCTGGAGCGCTCGGAGCTGCGACTGCTCGGCAGCACCACCGCCGACGGGCTCCGGAAGATCCAGGAGCGGGACGCGCCTCTGTTGCGTTTGCTCACGCTGCTCGAGGTCCAGGAGCCAAGTGTCGAGGAAACCAAGGAGATTGTACGGGGCGTTGCCGGTCGCTTCGAGCAGCACCATGGCGTCGCCATCGGCGAGAGCGCCATCGTGAGCGCCGCGGAGCTCGCCAAACGCTACGTCCAGGATCGCTCGCTGCCTGACAGCGCGCTCGATCTGCTCGACGAGTCGGCGGCCCGCCTGCGCGTCGAAATCGACGGGGTCTCGCCGCAAGCGGACACTCAAATTCGACGGCTCGAGTCCCTCGAAGCGCAGCTGGCGCGGGCTCGCGACGTGAGCGACGAATCCGGGCAGCGCGTGCGCGAGCGCCTGGAGACCGAGCTTCGGGAGCGCACGCCTCAGGTGCAGGCCCTGCGGCAGCAGCTCGAAGCCCGACGTGGCGTGGTTGCCGCCGTGCGCACCCTGCGTGCCGAGCTCCAGCAGGCCGAGCAGGCGCTCGCGCTAGCTCGGGAGCAGAAACAGTTTGCGCGGGTCGGCGAGCTCGAGCACGCCAGCCTGCCGGAGCTGCGATCGCGCATCGCAAAAG
>DASQDA010000446.1:0-2152 GCA_035634435.1 Polyangiaceae bacterium | reverse complement strand
CTCGTGGCATGGACGGCAATCGGAGCGCGCACCACCGAGAGCCAGACTCACCGGGAGATGGCGAGTGGCCTATCGATGCCCGTCGGCTTCAAGAACGGTACCGACGGCGGATTGGGCGTGGCCATCAACGCAATGATCGCCGCTTCGGAGCCGCACAGCTTTCTCGGAGTCAACGACGACGGTCGCATCGGGGTGGTCCGTACCTCCGGCAATCCGCACACTCATCTCGTCCTGCGCGGAGGCAGCCGTGGATCCAACTACGCCGCTGCGGACGTGCTCGCCGCCGCCGCGGCGCTCAAGAAGGCCGGGGTGAACCCGCGCATGCTCGTGGATTGCAGCCACGACAACAGCGGCAAGAATGCCGCGCGACAGCCGGACGTGCTTGCGGAGGTTGGCTCCCAGCTGAGGGCTGGATCCGCCGATGTGCTGGGCGTCATGATCGAGAGCAATCTGGTGGCAGGCCGCCAGGAGCTCGGGTCGGATCGAAGCGCGCTCGTCTACGGCCAAAGCATCACGGATGCCTGCGTCGATTTTGCCACGACCGAGCGCATGCTGGAGGCATTCGCAGCCGATATCGTCGGCAGACGCCCGCGCGCAGCCAGCGCCTGAGGTCCCGAGCGCCGCCGCGGGGGTGCCGTGCCACGTCTGCGCGGCACCTCACGAGCGCGGCGCGTTGCGCGCAGTGCTATAGCCCACGTTACTTGCTTCACTCGCGCCGATGTCACGAGCAGTGAGGGTTACCCGCGGCAGGGCTGACGAGGCGTCGCTCTTGCGGCGGTTGCTCGCCTTGAGCTTCCGCTACCGCCGGGATTGCCTGACGGTGTTCGCATTCCAGGTGCTGTTGCTGCTCCTGGGCATTGGTGGGCTCGGCCTGACCGGCCTTGCCATCGACGTCATCCGTCACGCGCTCGACTCCCGTGTGCCTGCGCCGCGGCTAGCGTTCGGATTCGAGCTGCCCGCCGCGAACAGCAGCCACACGCTGTTGCTTTATATCGGAGCGCTGGTGCTCGTGATGGCGATCACGCGCGCAGTGCTTCTCTACGGCTACTCACTGGCACTCGGCAAGCTCATGCATTTGAAGCTCGTCCCCGAGCTGCGCACACGCGTCTTCGACAAGCTGCAGCGTCTCAGCTTTCGCTTCTTCGACGAGAACGCCAGCGCTTCGATCATCAACCGGGTCACCACCGACGTGCAATCCGTGCGCTCGTTCGTGGAGGGTGTCCTCCTACAGGGAGCCATTCTGCTCCTTTCCTTGAGCCTGTACCTGCTTTACATGCTCCGCACGCACGAGACGCTCACGTTCGCATGCTTGCTGCTCACCCCGCTCATCTGGCTCTTGACGAGCAGGTTTTCTCGCTGGGCCCGCCCGGCTTATAGCAAGAATCGTGAGCTGGTCGATCAGATGGTGCTGGCCGTGTCCGAAGGGATCAAGGGCATCCAGGTGACCAAGGTCTTCGGCCGTGAGCAGGTCGAGCTTTCTCGCTTCGCTCGCAAGAACGCAGCCATCCTGGAGCAACAGGCGCAGATCTTCCGAAACGTGAGCCGCTTCGGTCCCACCGTTCGGCTGATCACGCACTTGGAGCTCGGCGTGTTACTGCTCTACGGAGGATACCTGGTCACGCAGGGCGCTCTGACGCTCGGGCAATTGATCGTGTTCGCCGGCCTGTTGCAGCAGTTCTCGGGCCAGGTGTCGGGCATGGCCGACATCATCAACACGCTGCAGCAGAGTCTCAGCGGGGCGCGGCGCGTGTTCGAGGTGCTCGACGCCCCGCTCGGTGTCGCGAGCCCCGTCGACGCGCTGCGCCCCACGCGCGTGGAGGGCCGCGTGCGTTTCGAAAACGTCGAGTTCGCTTACGGTGGTGCCAAGACGGTGCTGCACGGAGTCCACTTCGATGTGGCGCCAGGGCGTTCGCTGGCCCTCTTCGGCGCAACGGGCGCCGGCAAGAGCACGCTACTCGGGCTCATTCCCCGCTTCCAGGATCCGACAGCTGGACGAGTGCTGGTGGACGACGTGGATGTTCGCCGGCTCGATCTCGACGTCTTGCGCCGCAGCATCGGGATCGTCTTTCAGCAGAGCCTGCTGTTCAGGACCTCGGTCGCTCAAAACATCGCGTTCGGGCATCCCGAAGCCACACGCGAGCTCATCGAGCAT
>DASQDA010000445.1:0-7632 GCA_035634435.1 Polyangiaceae bacterium | reverse complement strand
GTACGAGAGCAACAGGCTCAATCGACGACATTGGGTGTTTGAGGGCGCTTCCGAAAGGGAGACCGCTCGGATCAGCGGCCTCCGGCCCTGTGCCGCTGCGGGGGTTCTCCCCCGCCGGAAAATTCCGGGAGCGGGTTCCTCGCTGCACGTTGACCTCGAACATAGCACAGCGCTTCGCTCCGACCAGAGGGGCACCCGGCCGAAAATTAAGAAATCCGGCCAGTGTTCAGCGTGCCAATGGGCTTTCGGCAGACGCGACGCCGCGTCGAGCGCGCTTCACTCCGCCAGGCGCGAACCACTGAGGGCGTAGGAGACGCCGCACGGAAGGTGCGTCACGCCGCCAACAACACCAATGAATTCAGGGCAGTCGGCGCCGTTCTTCGCTTGGTACCGGAAGCTCAGATTCGCCTTGAACCCCACGGCCTCGTCCTCCGGGCTCCAGCTCAGCACGCCCTCTGCCGCATCGTTCCGGGTCACGATGCAGCCCGCTCGCCCCCTACCGACAGGAACGTCGATGCGCGTGGAGAATTGGAAGCTCGCGTCGTCAGCAGCGAGCTCGCCCACGATGGCCTCGCTCCCATTGAGCCAATAGAGATCGCGCTGGAAGCGAGAAAGCTTGATCCCGAAGTTCCAGGGGTTCTGGGCACCAAGCAACTCGGCACCACACTCGTCCTCGACGAGCTTGCCTACCACGGCGTAGCTACCGAGGAGCTCGCCTGGCACCTTGCCGTCGTGTGTCGGCTCGTCAGCCCCCGACTGCAAGCAACCGATGAGAGGGGCGGCCAGAACCGCTGCGAGCCGAACCTGCATTCAGCGGCAATAGCGAAATGCCGCGCCGCGGCCAAGTTCGCACCCACTCGAACGGGCGGAGCTCGGGACCGCTAGGGTCAAGCCGGAGTTGCGTCGGTCGTCGACTGCGTCGCAGCACGACGGCGCTCGAGAGCCTGCTCCAGACCAATGCGGAGTCGCTGACGCCGCTTGAGTCGCGTGCCTTTGAGGGGAGTAGCGAGCCACTCGTGGCGACGCCGGACGTTCCATAGTGCGCGATTCGACATGCAGAGGCCGGAGCACTACTCGACTTCTGCGCATCAGGCAAGCCCCAGCAGGCGCTCCTTGCAGCTCGAACGGAAGGGTCGCTCCAGCTTGCGCTCCCCCGCTACGGCCGCATCATTGCGTCCCCGAGCATCCAGCATGCACATCACCATGGTCAAAAAGCAGCTCGCAAACGGCGAGCCATGTAAAAAATGCGCTCAGGCGGAGGAGCTCCTACGCCGGCGCGGCCTCTGGGAGCGCATCGACACGACCGTGACGGCCCTCGAGGCTGATCCGAGCTCGGCCGGGATGCAGCTTGCCGCGCTGCATCAAGTTTCGCTGGCGCCGTTCTTCATCGTCGAGGACAAGGGAGCCACGCGCGTGTTTACGAGCGTCTTGAAGCTCGTTTCCGACGTTCTGATCCCAGGAGCGTCGGAATCGGCGGCGGGAGCTTCGCACGGGCAAGGCTCGTTGGGGGACCTCGCCTTGCTGGCGACGGAGCTCGAGAGCAGCGCACCCCAGGACGTCGTGCGCCGCGCTCTCGAGCACTTCGGCGCAGGGTGCGTCATTGCCTTCAGCGGCGCCGAAGATGTGGCTCTGATCGATATGGCCGTGCGCAGCGGCCAGCCTTTCCACGTTCTGTCGCTCGACACAGGGCGGCTGCATGCCGACACCTATCGCTTCATTGAACAGGTGCGGAGTCACTTCGGTATCGAGATCCAGGTCCTCTTCCCCGATGCCGAACGGGTGCAGAGCATGGTGCAGAAGAAGGGGCTGTTCAGCTTCTACGTGGAGGGTCATGGCGAATGTTGCAGCATTCGCAAGGTGGAGCCCTTGCGACGCGCCCTTGCCCAGCACGTGTCCTGGATGACGGGGCAGCGACGCGACCAGAGCCCGACGCGTAGTGAAGTCCCCATCGTTTCGCTGGATACGGCGCATCCGGGCGGGGCGTTGGTCAAGTGGAACCCACTGGCGCGGTGGTCGCTGGGCGATGTCTGGTCGTATATCCGCGAGCGCGGGCTGCCCTACAATCCGCTTCACGATCAGGGCTTCGTGTCCATCGGCTGCGAGCCCTGCACCCGCGCCGTGCGCCCCGGAGAACACGAGCGGGCGGGTCGCTGGTGGTGGGAGGAAGCGACGCAACGCGAATGTGGCCTGCACGTGCGCAAGTAGCGCGCCTGACAGGCCGGAACCAGGTGCGGGCCGAGGGTCTATTCTGCGATGATCTTCGTTCCGTTGGCGCGCACGGCAGCCACGCTCATCGGATCTGCATCCAGCGGCGAACCGTTCGTGTACAGGAACTTCAGCTTCTTCAGGTTCTTGAGCGCGCTCACGTCCTTGACCTGCGTGCGCTTCAGACTGAGCGTTTCAAGCGCGGTGAGCTTTGCCAGCGGGGCAACGTCCTGCACGGGCGTGTCATCGAGCTGAAGCTCGCTGAGCTTCGTCATGGCGGCGAGGGGCGTCAGATCCACCACTTGAGTCCGGCCGAGGTCGAGCCGGTCCATCTTTGTCATCCCGGCAAGAGGCGAGAGGTCGCGCACCTGGTTGAGAGAGGCCCGCAGCGATTCGATGCGCGTGGCCCCCGCGAGCGGCGAGAGGTCGTCGTAGTCACCGCTGCCCAGGAACACCTCCTTCAGGCCGGACATGTGCGAGAAGACACACACGTCGAGCTCGGCAAGCTTCACCTGTGAGAGGTTCAACGAGCGTAGCCCGCGTAGAGCAGCCACACTGATCGGCCCCTCCGGCTTGGGCAGCTTGCGGCGCACCTCGGCCTCGACCTCCGGTTGCGCAAACTCTACGTTTGGCCCTTTGGGGCAATCCGCGAGTGTCTTGCGCACGCGGGGCGCAGGCGGAGTCGTGCTCGGTTGCGCTGCAGGGGCGACCGGCTCCACAACGGCGGGTCACGTTGCGGCCGGCGGCGTCACCGTTGCGGTTGCCTCGGCCGAGGCACCCTCCTGTTTCTTGTCACAGGCGGCGCCGAGTGATGCGGCCAGGAGCCAGCAGAGTAGGGGTGCTGATGGGCGAGGCATGCGCGCGACCCTACCATTGGTGTGCGCCACTGCAGCGCGCTTTGCGGCGGGATTTCTGGTCACTCGCAGGAATTACGAGCAGGAGACTTAACACTCCGGGCAGGTGACCGTTCGGACCACCGAGAGGAGGCATCGCGAATGCAAGCAGAACCGCCGGCATGGCCGGTGCGAGCCCGGCTGCGTGTGTTGATGGTCGACGACGATCCGGTCATCCTGGAGGTCGTCGGTGACTGGCTGCGCGAGGCCGGCCACGAAGTTTATACACGGACCGCAGGGGTGGGCACGGCGGCGGATATCATTGGCTTGCGCCCCGATCTGGTTCTCCTCGACGTGCTGATGCCGGGATTGCGCGGCGACGACCTGGTGCGGCTGCTCAAGCGTCACCCCGCAACGGCAGGGGTGCCCGTGGTGTTACATTCCTGTCTGCCTTCAGAGACGCTCCGCCCGTTGATCATGACGACCGGCGCCCTGGGTGCCCTCGAGAAGAGCGCTAACCGAGTGGCCTTCTTGTTCGCCTTCGGGTGCTTGACCACGCGGCTGCGCCCCGCGACTCACAGCCAAGATTCACTGACGCCCGGGGACGCCCCCGCGATGAGCAGTGGCACCCATCGCGTTGCGCGGGATGCGCGGGCTGCCGATGTCCCGAGCGCAGCCCCACGCACGGAGCCGCTCGGGCGCGGTGGCATCAAACGTTGAGCGAGGCAGCGCGCTCGCACGGCTGATCGAGCCGTCCAAGCGCCCGGCGGGCTTCAGGTCAATGGATCGCCGGTAACTGGTGGCGCGGCGGTGACGGGGTCACTCTTGCCGTCGCGCTTGCCACCGCGCACGCCGCGTGCATTTTTTCCGAGCGCTGCGTCGTCAGTCGGGGCGTCGCCCACCGCGAGCTCGCAGTCTTCGAAGGTGACCTGCAGCTTGCTCTCTTCGGAGGTCAGCTTCACCTCGAGTGAGCGCGTGCGAATCACCGTGTTGTCCTTGACGCGTCCGGCGAGCTCCACCACGTCCGCGTCGAACTCACCGGCCAGCTCGCCTTGGGATCTCAGCGTACCAACCTTGGCGCGACCGTGGACGGCGCCGTTCTCGCTCACGAGCAAGGTAGGGGTCTCGATGTCGCCCTCGATGCGCCCGCGAACCACGATAGGACAGGTGGAAGAGAGGGTTCCCTTCAGCTGCGTGCCATCTTCGACGATCGTTTGCTTCGTGCCGTTGCTCATCCGGTACCTGACCTTTCCGTTCCGCCGCGCGAACGCAGAATCCTCATCCGCAACCGGCAACCCGGCTGGAACGCAAAGCTCGTTGAACCCGCGGCCTGTTCCACTGCACCGACCACGGCACCCGTAGAGCTCACCAACAGGGTGCGCGGCCCGCGGATGCCTGGGCTCTCGCTCTCGAAGAACTGGCCATGAATGGTGATGTTGCCGCCGCCGGTGATGCGGCAGTGACTCAGCACACCGGCCTCGCCGACCACCAGGTCCGTGCCGTTGCCCAAGGTGATCGTGCAATTCTCGAAGCGGCTCTCGATTTCGATGCTCGAGCCTTCGCCGAACTCCAGGGAAGCGTCGCGCAGGACGTCGCCTTTGCCGAAGTAACGCGCCGCTCGTGACGGGGCGACCAGCTTGCCGCTCACGAAAGCGTCGACGTCTTCCCCACGAGCGCTCTTCGAGCCGTCGCCGTTCGGGCTGGTGTCGATCCACTCCGCCGCGGGCGAGCTCCATTTCGCGCCCACGCTGTAGCTGCCGAACAACTTGGCGCCGCTCAGCGTGGCGCCCTCGAGCTCGGCGCCGCTGAGATTGGCATGGCGAAGGTCAGCGCCAGCGAGCAGCGCCCCGGTGAAGCGTGCGCGACTCAGATTAGCGCGCAAGAGCGAGGCGCCAGTGAAGCTCGCTCGCGGCGCCCGTGTCTCCACGAGCTCGGCTTCATTGAGGGTGGCTCGCTCGAGGTTGGCCTCCTCCAGGTTGGCCGACGTCAGGATGGCGTTGCTCAGGTCCGCGCCCTTGAGATTAGCGCCGCCCAGGTAACAGGAGGAGAGCTCGGCGTGCGACATGGCTGCATTTTCGAGCTGCGCCTTGCCGAGATCGGCGGAGTCGAGCTGCGCGCCGGTCAAACGCGCGCCGCGCAGAATGGCCTCGGTCAGCACCGCGCCTTCGAGCGCCGCGCGATTCAGGTTCGCGCCCGTGAGGTCCGCCTTTTCGAGGTTCGCCCCGTCGAGATCGGCCTTGTCGAAGTTGACCTCGCGCAGGTCAGCGTGCTTCAAAAACGCCTCTCTGAGGCTCGCGTTCCTGAAGTTGGCTCCGCGCAGCTTGGCTCCCTGGAGGTTGACGCCATCGAGCTCGGCTCGCGCGAAATCGAGCCCCTCGAGCGAGGCTTCCGTCAGATCGAGCCCTCGCAAGTCCGCCCGCGCGAAGCTTTCCTTCTGCGCAGCGCGTTTCAATACTTCTTCACGCGTGAACTCCGACATGCTCGTCCGTCCTCCGACTTCGCTCAAATCGAATCTTTCCGGTTGGAAAGATAACGTCTCAGCTCTTCTGCCTTGCGATGAAACGGCACCCGCTCGAGCTGCTCGAGCAATGCGACCTCGCCGAGTCGGGCAAGCAACAGCTGAATCTCCAGTACCGTTGCGGCGCGCTCCTGGCGGACGCGCCGCGTCTCGTCGGCCTGGCTCCAGGCGCGTGAAGCCGCATCGAAGGCCAGGTTCTGCTCTTCCAGCTTGCGCGTGAGCGTCGAGAGCTGCGTCAGCTCGCGGGTGCGGCGGGGTGCTGGCGCAATGGAGCCCACTTCGCGCCGATAGCGTTGAAAGCGCGCAACGATCCGCTCCGAGAGCTCGCGCGAGATGCCCGCGGCTTCGGCAATGTCCGTGGGCTTTGCTTTGTAGAAGATCTCCAGGCTCGTCAGACCCGCCGCCAACATGCGGTCGATGGCGACCTTGCGGACATCTGGCACCTGTCGCAGCAACGCTTGCACGATGATCGGCTCGCGTCGATCGCGCTCGCGATTGACCTCGAACGCTTCGGGCAGCAGCTTCACCAGCGGCGCGTAGGCGCTCTTCAGCGATTCGCGACCGCGAGCGTCGATCGTGGTGCCCGTCGTTCGCTCCGTCTGCTCCATGGCGTTCGAGAGCGTCCCGAGAGCGTCCGCGAGCGGCGTCAGCAACATGTCGCTGGCGGCTCGCTTCAGAGCCTGCAGCGAGGGACGGCAAACCGAGAGCCACTCTTTGCTTGGCTCGCTGATCGTCAGCTCGATCATCAGATCACGAACTGGCGCCAGATAGCTGCTCGAGATGTCCAGGAAGAGCTTTTGCGCCTCCGCAAGCTCGTCGCTGGTCAGCTCACTGCTGCCGCCGGGCGGCGAGCTCAAGATAGACTCGAATGTCTCGTCGATGTCATCGAGCAATGGACGGGGAGTGGACGGCGACGGGTTGGCTTGACTGGGCGGCGCTGCCGCTGGGGTGAGCACGGGTTCTTCAACCGGAGGTGGCGCGGCGCGCGGCGCCGTCGGAGGGTCCTGCGTAGCAGCGACCGTCTCGGGGAGTGGTGGGGCCGCGGGCGGATCCAGCGAAGCGGGCGGAGCCAACGGGGCGGGCGGTTCGAACAGCGTCGGCGGCTGCAAAAAGGCCGGCACCTCGAGAGCGGCGGTAAGCTTCGCGGCTGGCTCGCGACTAGCGAAAGCACTCTTTAGCGGCTCGGCGCTCGCGGCAGGCGTGTCTCGCAGGCTCGTCTGCGGCTCTGGAAGAGGCGGACGAGGCAGAGAAGCGGCGCTACTGGAGGACGGGAGCGTGGATCGGCGGGGCGGCGGGGGACGTTGAGCCAAGCGACTGAAGGGCGGCGGCTTGGACGCCTGGTGCTGGTCCGAGGGAGGCTTGCTCGCCGGCGAGGACCGCGGAGCGACGCTCGCCGGCGACGCCGGGGCAGGAGGCGGTGCCACGGCCGGTGCGCGACGCGATGGAACCACCCGGTCCCCTTGCGACGTGCGCGTGGGCGGCTCGGGCGTAGTCGTCATGCGACCGCCGCATTCGAAACAGATCGCTGCGTCCTCTAGTCCAAGGGCACCGCAGAGGGAGGACCGTGCCGAGACACCCGCCATGGGAGACGCGTTCCTAGCATCCATCGTCACTACACTGGCAACCAATCCCGCTTCGGACCGGCGCTCGCGTGCGAATTCCGCGGACCTGTCGCCGGCCAAAGCAAGCGGGCACGCAGCTCAGGGTCCCACGGCTTCGAGCGCACCGAACTCGTCGACCACGCGCCGCTCCCAGACCAGCACCAGCTTGTGCCCATCGATGGGATCCAGCTGCCAGCTGTGCAACGTCCAGCCTTCCGAGTCAGGAGGGGTCAGCTCCTGGGCGCTGCCTGCGACCGAAGACCTGGCCTGGTAGGTCTGGGCGTACTCGTTCCTCATGCCGCGAGGTGATGCTCGCAGCCCAGAGCTGTCAACGTAAACCGGGAGCGTCACTCAAGCGGATCCGTGCCGGCCGTTAGGGTGGCGCGATCCGGCGTCCGCTACGCTGCAACCAATCATGCGTATACGCCTGGATCGAGATGGACCCCTCGCGCGCGAACGCTTGCACGATGCCGAG
>DASQDA010000444.1:0-5779 GCA_035634435.1 Polyangiaceae bacterium | reverse complement strand
TCGGTCCAACGCAGCGCCACCTCCACACGGCCGTCTGCATCCTTGACCAGCGCGAAGGCGGCTTCGTGCACCGAGTTCTTGCCTGCCAGCGTTACCAGGCGCGTCAAAAAGTCGGAGATGCCCCCTTCGTGGACGAAGTCGTACTTGTGGCCGCCAACCTCGTCCACGAAGTGCACACGCACCGCGCGGTGCAAGAAGCTGATGATCTCCAGTCGCTCGCGGATCGTCTCGGGGTTGAACTCGATCTTGGGGAAGATCGTGGGGTCGGGGCGGAAGGTGACGGAGGTGCCGCTGCCGCGCGCAGACCCCACCTTGGTGAGCTTGCCGACGGCGGCGCCCGCTCGAAATTCCATCTTCCACTCGGCGCCGTCGCGCTTCACGCTAGCGATGAGCTTTGCCGAGAGCGCGTTGACGACCGAAGCGCCGACACCGTGCAAGCCACCGGCGGTCTTGTAGTTGTCGCCGTCGAACTTGCCGCCCGCGTGCAGGGTGGAGAAAATGATCTCCAGGGCCGACTTCTTGTGCTTCGGGTGAATGTCGACGGGGATGCCGCGCCCATTGTCGGTGACGGTGATGCTCTGTCCGTCCTTGTGCAGGGTCACGTGGATATCCGTCGCGTGCCCGTTCATGGCCTCGTCGACGGAGTTGTCGACCACCTCCCAGACGAGGTGGTGCAGACCGGCCGCGCCGACGCCCCCGATGTACATGCCGGGACGTTTGCGGACGGGGTCGAGCCCCTCGAGGATGGTGATGTCTTTAGCGGTGTAGGTGGTCGGCATGCGTTGGCCCTGGTGCTACGCGCCGCTGTCGACTTCGAGAGGAGCCGGTGCGGGAGGAGGTACAATCACGGTGCGCACTAAAGTGCCGCGCTTGATGACCTCGCGCCCGCGTCCACCGCGGGCGGAGTGGTCGTACTTGCCGTGGGAGATGCGTTGCTCACCGCCGAGCGACCTTTCCAGGTTGAGCGTGTCGTCGTCGCGTCTGGCCGCACGAAAGCCGATCAGCGCGTCACCCTTCTCCTCCAGCTTGACGAGCAGCACGCCCTTGCCGGCGCCGGAGAGGTAGCTCACCTCTTCCACCTTGCAGAGCAGGGCGCGCCCCTGCCGCGTCGCAGCGATCAGGGTTTCGCGACCGCTGACGCGCTCGACGCCGACCACCTCGACGCCCTCGGCCAGCTTGGCGAAGCGCCGCCCCGCGCGCGTGCTCGGCTCCAGGAATCCGCCCAACCCGAAGCAGAACGCGTTGCCGTCGCTGAGCGCCGTCACCGCGTAGCTCTTGGGCCGGCGGCCCTCGCGCTCTTCGACGTCACCGCGCACGCGCGGATCCAGTGAGAACATGGCGACGATGCGTTCGCCGTCCTTCAGCTTGAAGAGCTTCTGGATCGGCTCACCGTAGCCGGTAGTCGCCGGAATTTCGATGAGCCGTATGGTGTAAGCGCTGCCGAAGTTCGAGAAAAAGACGATACCTTCGCGCGTCGAGCCCACCTCGCACGAAAGCACGGCGTCGCCCTCGCGCAGGCGCGTGGTGCTGGGATCCTTGATCTCCTTTTGACGCTTGACCCAGCCGTCGACGGTGAGCAGCACCGCGTTGTCCTCGGCGACGATCAGCTCCTCGGCGGAGAACTCGCTCTCCGCGCCGAGCGCGACGATCGTGGTCTTGCGCTTGCCGGCTTTGCCGAAGCTCTCGATGAGCGCCACGAGCTCGGAGCGGACGATGCCCCAGCGGCCCTTCGACTCCACCTCGTCGAGCAACACGCGGATCTCGCGGGAGCGACGGCGCTTGTCCTTGAGCTCCTTCTGGATCACCAGGATCTCGAGACGAGCCAGGCGGTAGAGCTTGAGCTCGAGGATGGCGTCGGTCTGCTCTTCGTCGAGATCGAACGCCTTCATGATCTTGGCGGCCGCGTCCGCCTTGCCGTCGGACTTGCGGATGATCCGGATGATCTGATCGAGCGCATCGAAGATCTTCTCGAAGCCCTCGAGCAGGTGGATGCGCCGCGCGAGCGCGGAGAGCTCGTGGCTCAAGCGCCGGGTCACCACCTCCAGGCGGAAGTGCAGGAAGTGCCACAGGATCTGCGACAGGTCGAGGCGTTCGGGACGCCCCACCTCCGGGTTCTCCGTCGGCACCAGGCAGGTGAGGTTCAGCGCGAAGTTGGTCTGCAGCGGCGTGTGTTTGTAGAGGTACGCGAGCACCTTGTGCTCGTCGGCTTCCTTCTTGAGCTCCAGCTCGATGCAGACGTCGTCCGCCGACACGTCGCGCACGTCGATGAGCAGCGGCATCTTGCGCGAGATCACCACCTCGGCCAGCCGCTCCACCAGGTTCGACTTGTTGACGCCGTACGGAATGCTCGTGATGTGAACGACCTTGCCGCTGCGTGTGGCGCCCGCGCTCTTCCACGTCCCGCGCACCTTGAACGTGCCCTGTCCGGTCTCGTACGCAGCCCGGATCTCCGCGTTGTCGGAGATGATCTGACCGCCGGTCGGGAAGTCGGGGCCCTTGATGGTGCGGCAGAGCTCGCGCGAGGACAGCTGTTTGCCGTCGACCAGCGCGTCGAGCAGGCGGATGGCGGCCTGGCACACCTCTTCGGGGTTGTGCGGTGGGATGTTGGTGGCCATGCCGACAGCGATGCCGGTAGTGCCATTCACGAGCAGATTCGGCAGCCGTGACGGCAGCACGACGGGCTCCGACTTGGTGCCGTCGTAGTTCGGCCGGAACTGAACCGTGTCCTGATCGAGCTCCTCGAGCAGGGCCGTGGCAATCGGAGTGAGGCGGCACTCCGTGTAGCGCATCGCCGCAGCCGGATCGCCGTCGAGCGAGCCGAAGTTGCCCGAGCCGTCCACCAGCGGCGCCCGCATCATGAAGGGCTGCGCCAGGCGGACCAGGGCGTCGTAGATGGAGCTGTCCCCGTGCGGGTGATAGTTGCCCATCACGTCGCCCACGATCTTGGCGCACTTGCGATGCTTGGCGTCAGGGCCAAGGTTCTGCTGCCACATCGTATAGAGGATGCGGCGTTGTACCGGCTTCAGACCGTCGCGCACGTCGGGCAGCGCGCGCGCGGTGATGACGCTGAGCGCATAGTTGAGGTATCGGCTCTGCGCGACCTCGTGCAGTGAAGCGAGCTCTTCGCGGGGCCCCTCCGGCGGGCCTTGGCCGGCTCCTCCGCCCTTACGAGGCTTTTTTTCGCCTCCCTCGTCGTCCGATCCGTTGCGTCGTGTGGCCAATCTCTGAGCGCTCCTGTGGTCTCCGCTGACTGCTCGGCCGCGATTCGCTACCGTCTTTTGCAGAGCGAAGTCAACCCAGCAGGCATCTGCCCAGCGGCCGGCGGCTCCCCCGAGCGGCGCGCAGGCAGCAGCTTTCGCGCAGCTGAAGGCACACCCCCACCACCCCGGCCGCTCCTACCGCGTGCTGCCCACCCCGGCCGCGCTCGCCTCGGACGTGCGTTTAAGGACTGCCAGACCCCCGCTCACGGCGGTCTGACACACCCTAATGCTCTGCCCCCGGCGGCTCCCCCCCAGCGCGCTCCGCGCCGTGGGAGGCCTTCACTCCGGCGCGCCCGCTGCGATCCAGGCGGAGAATGCGGCGAGCTGGTCCTCGTCTAGGCAGCTTCGGGCGGTGGTGTCAGTGAGCGAGCACTTCATTGGCATCCGAACGCTGCACGGCGTCGCCTTGGTCGAAGAAGTGATGGCAACGAGCACGCTCGCGTCCGGGTCGCCGGGCACCACCAGCGTGTTGGAGGCGCACTTCGTCTCGCTGCCCATCTCGCTGGTGAGCCGGGCATACAGTCCCTCGTTGTCGCGCAGATCCACGCGCGTGTTGGAGCCGTTGTGGCAGGTCGCGCACTGCGCGGACAGGATGCCCTTGACGTCGTCGAAGGTGGCCGCCGCCGCGACGCTCTCGCCGCCGTGTGTTCCGCCGATCGCAGCGCTGCCGCCCTCCGTGGCGCTGACGGTCGACCCAGTGCCCCCCGTCTCCTCCGCCCTGTCCGAGTCAGGCGCAGCGCTGCACTGCAGCGACCCCATGCAGAGCGCCAGCATGCTGAGCGATTGCCAAAATGAGATGCGTGAGGCATCCCGTGTCTCGAACGGTCTACGTGCCATGGGATCGTGCATCGGCCGCTCGGGACGTGGCCCAAGGGTACGAGCCTCGAATTGTCGCACTCGCTTCCACCGCGTCACCCGCCATGTATCGAGCGTGCACTTCCGAGCCTCACGTGAGCGCCGGCAGGCGTTTGGGCACCACGGTGCACCCCGTGAGCGAGCTCGTTGCCGGCAGCGGCACGCTCAGGGCTCAAGAACCTCGGCGGGTGACCGTTTGACGATTGACACCGACTCGCGCGCTGCCGGCTAGCTTGACCCCTCGAACATTCCCGCATTCGGCTTCCCCCGCACGGTCGAGCCGCGTCGTCGCCGCCGTGGTGCTTGCCGCTTCGCTGACCGCATGCACCGTGTATGACTCGAGCTTACTCGTGAGCTCTCGCGCTCAAGGTGTGGGTGCTGGCGGCGCTGGCAGCGCAGGGCTCTCGGGGGCTCTGGGCGGAACCGCCGGGTCGCCGGGCGGAGCTGGCGGAACGACGAGCGAAGGAGGCATGGCCGCCGCAACGGGCGGCCCGGACACGGCGGGCTCCGGCGCCGTCGGTGGCGACGGTGAGGCCGGCTCGGGGGGTGAGGGCGGCAGCAGCGCGCCGTGTACCGACTGCTGCCCGCAGGACCCCGACAAAGAGCTCGCCGGCCAGTGCGGTTGCGGCAGCTCCGACGAAGACACCGACGCCGATGCCACGGCGGACTGCAATGACGCCTGCCCCGAGGACCCCGACAAGGTAGGCCCTGGCGCATGCGGTTGCGGAGTACCGGACGGTGACACCTCGGGCGCCGTGGGCTGTGTCGCGCTCGGAGCGGCGTTGATCCACCGCTATTCGTTTCTGGGCACCGGCACCATTGTCACCGACTCGGCTGGTGAGGCCCACGGGGCCGTCGTGAACACGAGCCTCTCCGGAGTCGGCACCGTGATCCTCACAGGAGGCACCAGCGACCAGTACGTGGATCTGCCCAACGGGCTCATGGTTGGGCGCAAAGACGTCACCTTCGAAGCCTGGCTCATCTGGAACGGTGGCAGTGACTGGCAACGCATCTTCGATTTTGGCGCGACGAGCGGTGGTGAAGGGACGCAGGGCAGTCCGACCAGCTATCTGATGTTGACGCCCAGGGCAGCGGCACCCATGGCGGCGCTTTCGGCTGGGTTTCTGAACCAGACGGTCGGGTCACCGCGCATCCGGATCGACGCGAATAGCCCCCTACCTACGGGAGTGATGAGCCACGTGGCGCTGGTGTTCAACGACACTAACAACGTCGTCTCGTTGATCTCGAATGGCGCGCTGGTCGGCACGTCGCCGCCCTTTTACGGCACCCTCTCCGCAGTCAGTGACACCAATAACTGGCTTGGCCGCTCGCAATTCCTGGGCAATGAAGAGCTGAACGCCGTGTTCCACGAGTTCCGCATCTATGATGGGGCGCTTTCCGCCGAGCAGCTGCAGCTAAGCTTCACGCTGGGCCCTGACGCGAAGCTCCAGCGCTGACGCGCGGCTCAGTGGGCGCCACGGGTCAGCGCGGGCACACCCGCTGACCCACGGCTTTCGGCCCCAGCTTGCAGGAAGTAGCAGGGTCCGAACAGCGGCCCTCGACGCAGGCTCGACTCAGGGATCGGGCATTGCTCGCGTCGCAGCCACACACGACGGCCGTACAAACACTATAGTGCGAACAGGGCGCTCCCGCCGGCGAGCGCG
>DASQDA010000443.1:0-13126 GCA_035634435.1 Polyangiaceae bacterium | reverse complement strand
AAAAGCTGGAACGCAGCTGATTAAATGTCCGCGTGAAGGGGCCGGGGGGGGGACAGCCTCGCTCCACGCGGACGCCGATAGTGCTAGCAGTGAGCATTCTGAAAAGCAAACGCCAACAGAAGTGGCCGAGACAATTCTGCTCGGGGGCTGATTCAGCAAACCGGAAGGGTGAAGAACTCGGTTCCATTCACGCTCGGCCGTTGCAGCGCGCCGAACAGATGGCCGCCCGCGCCGGCACCCCTCAAATAATGCCGTTTGTAGCCGACTTGCACGTTGCTCGGGCTGCTTGCCGGCGAGCGCGTGTAACACGGTGCATGCAATATTCCCCGGGAGTGAAGAAACGGCACTGCCGACCTCAGGACGCCCGAGCGCTTCCAACGCGCATCACGCGCGCGACGCAGCTCGTCGCACCTCTGCTGCGACGCTGGCGTGGCCGCCGCGGCGCTTCGTCGGCTTAGCCTCCGGTTGCGCAACGAAAGCCCCAGCGGCGCCCACCCGCTGCACGGTCGACCACCACCAGCGGAACGCTGGCTGCGGCGTTCTGAGCACGCTTTGGCTGTGCGGCCGTTGGAGCGGCGGAGCCATCCGCCTGAGCCACCAGTGCACGCACGCAGATGCCATGCTGGTTAACCACGAAGCGCCCCTCGAAGGCCCGCGCCGAGGCGCGCTCCGCAACTCCCGAGAGCTCCACGTAGGGCTCGACGGAGACGCCCCCTTCCAGCAGAAAGCCCTCTTCGTCAGGGGCGCATGGCCGCGGCACACGCGACAGCTCGCGAGCCGTGACCTGCAGCGCCCGGTCGACCGCGCCGGTCTCGGGGTTCACTGGGTAGACGTACCACCCAGCACCTCGAGCCCACAGGCCCAAAGCGTTGCCACGCGTGCTGCGAACGAGGGTCGGAGTGGCGGATCGGCCGCTGGCCACGTCCGCGTACTGTCCCACCAGGCGTGCCCGCCGCGGATGCAAGGCAAACAGACGCAGGGTCCGCGCATCCTCTTGTCCGGCGACGTAATAGGTGCTGCCCAGGCGCACGGCCGAGGTCAGCGCACCGATGCCTTCGCGGGTCGCGTTCACGAGCGGCTCGAGAGCGCGGCCCTCCTCCACTGCGACCAAGTCCGTCGTGCTGCGCGCCGTGACCGAGAGCACCCCTGATCTTCCGGAACTGTCCAGCGCGAGCCGCCATGCCGGGGTCACCGAAGCCTCCGCCCCAAAGACGTCGGCCACCACGGCATCTGGCCATGGGCTAGGGGTGGGCCGGGTGCTCCAGACGCCAGTAGGGATGTCGTAGCGATCGGCAACCGATACCGCTACCCGGCCTGCCTTTCCGAAGTCCACGCCGCGAGGGGTCCAGGTGTACGCGCGCAGCTGGCCTTCGTTTCCGATATCGAAGCCCACGCTGTCCGGCGGCACAGCGGGCGCCGGCCGCTCGCCGAGCGGCGACCATGCGACCTTGGCCTCAGCGCCAGCAGCCCGCTGTATCGCTGTGGTCGGCACAGCGCTGGGCCTCGACACATCGCCGGTCGGCCAGCAGCGCAAGATCCAGCGGCCGCCTCCCGGGGAGGGCATCGATCCCGGTCGCGGCGCTGCGGCCACTACCAGCGACTTGCCCCCCTTGGGGCCATCCCAGCCCACACGCAGCCAGCCGAGAAAACCACATCCGACAGCCGAACAACCCTGCTCGAGCCGCCCCGGCGAGGCCGCCGCGCGCGCCGGATCCAGCTCGATATCCGCGGGCAGATCGACGTCCGTCCAGCTGAATCCGCCGTCGATGGACTGCTCGGCGATGCCCGCCGCGGGCACCACCAGGGCTCGCTCGCCGGCCAGCAACGCGCGATCGATGCTCCGCTGCAGCGGACCACTCCTGACCTCACCCTGGAGTGTGACGCGCACGCCCGTGAAGACGCCGTGGCCTGCTACCCACCCGGACAAGCTGCCGTCCCCGCTCTGTACCATGCCATCGAGCCAGAACCCCTGGGCCAACAGCGCCCGCGCCTTCGTGTCGCGCACCTGCTGCCTGAGCGCCGTGTTCGTGCGGCGTCCAGTCGCGTCCACGAGGATCAGGGAGCCCGCGGTGCCAAGCCGCGGCGGTACCAGCACGGCCGCGCGTCCGTCGCCCAGCGCGATTACGCGCTCGACGCCGGCGTCACCCAGCACGGGCACTTCGAAGCGCGCACCAGTCGGCGTGCGAATGCAGTGCACGCGCCGTCCCGAGCGGTCGTCGGAAGCGCAGCCGCCGCGGATCACCAGCGCCCCGTTGCCGCTCGGGGTCACGGCCCGCGGGGAAGTGAAGCTCTCGACCCGTCGCAGCTGCAGCGAAGGCTCGAGCGCGTAGACGGTAGTTCCGCCCCGTTCCTCGCCGCAGACGAAGCCGTGAGCTTGTCCTAGGCGCACGGCGTGGCAGTCGCTGCCCTCGGGCAACACACGTCGCCGAACGGCGTGGACCCTGCCGTCGCTCAGCCGCACACGACCGATGGCGCCGTTCACCGCCACCACGGCGGCGTCCGTGCTCTCGAGCGCGCCCCGCAGCACCGCTTCGCGCAGAGGCAATCGTCCCAGGGGTCCCTCTGCGGGAACGCGGCGAAGCTCGTCCGCGGGCGCTGCCTCGGCGGATACGGGATCCAAGGAGCGCAAGCTGCCGTCCGCTGCCAGCACACGGCGGCCCGCGGCGGTGAGCAAGAGCAGCTCACTGCCCAGCGGCGCCAGCGTCATCGCTGTAAGGCCAACCGGGTGCCAGCTGGCCCCGGCGTCGAAGCTCACCACGGTGCCGCGCACGGGCAACTCCACCGCGCCGAACCATTCATCGACGAACGCCATGGCACCAAAGTTGGGACCCGCAGGCAAGCTGCCAGCGTCGAGCCCGGCGCCGGTCCGCGCATCGAGCGCTCCCCACTCACCGCTGCGCCGCGCTTGCACGTACAAGCGATCGAAGCCTGGAACCAGGCGGTCGAGCTCGAAGTCGAGCTCCGCCAGCGGCTCGAGGCGCGCCGTCCAGCTCGTCGCTTTCCAGAGTGACGTCCGGCCCGAGCTGATGACCCAGAACACGAAACCGGAACCGAACCGCAGCGGTAGCTCGAGCGCCTGCACGTTGCGAGAGAGCGGGAAAAACTCGTCCGACACGCTCACTGCTCCGTCCGGAAAGGCAAGGAAGCGCAGCCCGTACGCCGCGAAGCGCCGCGTGCCATCGCGCTCCACCCCCAGCGTGGCGACGTCGCTGCCCTGCAGCGGCGGCAGCAGTCGCGAAGGCCGTCTGGGCACAGGCAGCACGTCGCCGGCAGACGCCGCCACCGCGGGCAGCCCGACGCCGGCAAGCGCGACAAGCATCGGGAGCGCAAGCGAGCGAAGGCAGCGCATCGCCAACAGGGTAGAGCAGTTTTCGTCGCGTGCAGGGGAGGCCCGCAACGCTTTCATGTCAGGGCCAGAAGCGGAGCCTCCTCCCGGGCGACGAGGCGGCGATTGGTGCGCCGCCCGCTACGCGCAAACCTCGCGAAATGTAGCTGGAATGCGAGGGCGCTTTGCCGCCGGAGCACCCGCAGGTAAGACGACGACCGTTGCGGGCCGTTTGGCCGGCACCGCCTCGGAGAACCTTTGATGAACGAAACCCAACGTCCGGTTTCTCCCGGAGCCGAAGAGATTCTCGGTCGCTACTTCCCCGTCCTCGACCACGGCTTCGTGGCGCTGGTCGACTACATGGGGACGGACGACAGCATCGAGCGGGCGGCGCGGGTCAGCTACGGCTACGGCACGCGCAAGGCCAGTCTGACGCGGGGGCTTTTGCGCTACTTGCGCCGCCACCTGCACACCACGCCCAGTGAGATGGTCGAGCTCAAGTTCCACTGCTGCATGCCCATGTTCGTGGCGCGTCAGTGGATCCGGCATCGCACCGCCAACGTGAACGAGTATTCGGGTCGCTACTCGCTGATGCCGATGATCTTCTACACGCCCGAGGCCGAGCAGCTACAGCAGCAGAGCCGCAGCAACCACCAGGGGCGCAGCGGCCAGGCTGCTTCCGAGACGCAGTACGCGGAGGCCGTGCAGCGCTGGAACGACATCCGTCAGCGCAGCCGCTCTGCCTACGAATGGCTGACGAGTGAAGATATCGCCCGCGAGCTTGCGCGTATCGATCTCCCGTTGTCCACCTATACGCAGTGGTACTGGAAAGTCGACCTGCACAATCTGCTGCACTTCTTGAAGCTGCGCGTCGACCCCCACGCTCAGTGGGAAATCCAGGAGTTCGGACGGGTGATGGCGGGCATGCTGGAGCGCGTAGCGCCTCTCAGTTACGAAGCCTGGATCGACTACGACGTCTGTGGAGCCCGGCTCAGCCGCATGGAGCTCGAGGCGGTTCGCAAGCTCCTGAAGGTCGACGGCCCCCGCGTCGTCACACACGAAGCCGCGCTCGATGAAGCTGCGCTCGGCGAGCTCGGGCTGGGCAAACGCGAAGTCATCGAGCTCTTCGCAAAGCTGCGCCCTGCGGAAGTACCCAGCTTTCGCCTCGACCTGAGCCGCGCGCAGCCACCGGAGTTCTTCTCGGAGCGCTTTGCGCGCGCGGTGCCACTTACCGACAAGCCGCCCGGCGAATGAGCCGCCGCCGTGCCCTCCTCGAACGGGGGGTACGGCTGGCACGGGACCTTTGGCCCGGCTGCGATATAGTGCAGCATGGCGCTCTCGACTCTCGCGGGAAGCAAGCAACCGTCGCTCCCAAGCGATCTCGAATCGGAAATCCGTCGCCTCAAGCGCGAGCGCAACGCCGTGTTGCTCGCTCACTACTACCAGGAGAGCGAGATCCAGGATCTTGCCGACTTCATCGGTGACTCGTTGCAGCTGGCGCAGGCCGCACAACGCACCCAGGCGGACGTGATCTTGTTCGCCGGAGTCCATTTCATGGCGGAGACCGCCAAGATTTTGAACCCGACGCGCATCGTCCTGGTGCCCGACATGAAAGCGGGGTGCTCGCTGGCCGACGGCTGTCCCGTCGACCGCTTCAAGGCCTGGAAGGCGCGATATCCCGGCTCGGTGGTCGTCAGCTACATCAACTGCTCTGCTGCCGTGAAGGCCGAGAGCGACTACATCTGCACCTCGAGCAACGCTGAAAAAATCGTTCGCGCCATTCCCGAGGATCGCCAGGTGCTCTTCGCGCCCGACAAGAACCTGGGCCGTCACGTCATGAAGCAGACCGGCCGCAGCATGGTTCTCTGGCCAGGCAGTTGCATCGTTCACGAGACCTTCAGCTTGCGAAAGCTGGAAGCCATGCGAGTCCAGCACCCGCATGCCAAGCTCATCGCCCACCCCGAATGCGAGGAGGCGCTGCTCGAGCATGCCGACTTCATTGGCTCGACGGCGGCGCTGCTGAACTTCGTCGCCAGCGACCCGGCGCCCGCGTTCATCGTCGCCACCGAGTCCGGCATTCTGCACCAGATGCACAAGCGGGCCCCTGACAAGCTGTTGCTGGCCGCTCCCCCCGAGGCGAACTGTGCCTGCAATGAATGCCCCTTCATGCGCCTGAACACCGAGGAGAAGGTGTACCTGGCGCTACGCGATCTGGAGCCACGGCTCGAGCTTCCCGAGGAGCTGCGGGCCCGCGCACAAATCCCGATCGATCGAATGCTGGCGTTGAGCTGAGCTGCTTCAGGTTGGCGTGAGCCAGCTCGTCAGCAGATAGTTGGCCACGAGGATGGCCACGGCGCTCTGCACCACGGCGCGCGTCGTGGCTTCACCAACGCCCTTGGCGCCGCCCGACGCGTTGAAGCCCTGCGCGCAGGAGATGGCCGCGATCAGGAAGCCGAAGGTGGCCGACTTGATCTCGCCCATCCAGAAGTCGGCCGGGGTCAGGTACTTTTCGATGTTTGACAAGAAGATACCCGGATCGACGCCCAACATCTGCACGCCGACCAGCCACGCGCCACCCATACCTACGCAGGTGTAGAGCACGCACAAGAGCGGCACCATGATCACCGCCGCAAGCAAACGCGGCGATAGCAAGTACTGCACGGGACTGACGCCCATGGTGACGAGGGCGTCGATCTGCTCGGTGACGCGCATGTTGCCGAGCTCGGCGGCCATGGCGCTGCCAGCGCGCGCCGTCACCATCAACGCCGCGAAGACCGGGCTTATCTCGCGCGTCAGCGAGATGGCGACGATCGACCCCACGATGCCCTCGGCGCCGAATTGACGCAAGCTGTGGACGGTCTGAAGAGACAACACCATACCGCTGAAGATACCGGTCAGCGAAACGATGAAGATGGATTGTACCCCAACGAAATCCATGGCGGCCAGCAGCTGCGTGATGCGGTACGGCGGCCGCATCATCCAGGTCACGGAGCTGAAGGTCAGCTGCAAGGTCAGTCCGATGGCTTCGAAGAGTCGCAACACGGACCCGAACATGGCTGACGCGTAGCCGCCGCTCGGAGCTGAGACGCTTTCCTCTTCGGCAGCCACGAACGAGCCTTATCGCGCCCGAGCAGGGCCGTCGAGCGTGCTGTTCCGGAGCGCGTCGCGAGCGGCGGGGCTCAGGGGGTTCCAGGTTCCGGGCTGTCGGCCATGGCGAGGGCTAAAATGCCGCGGGAGCGCCCTCCCGTCGCCGTCAACGTGGCCTGTCGTGGCTCCAGCGACAGTTGCAGCAGCAAGGCGTCACCACCGAGCGCCTGAATATAGGGCTCGCCCCACTCGACGAGCAGCAAGAACCCGATATCGCGCAAATCTGCGAGGCCCAGCTGATTGAGGTCCCGCGCGTGCTCGAGCCGATAGAGGTCGGCATGCGCGATGCGCAGGCGCCCGCTGAGCTCATGCACGAGCGCAAAGGTCGGGCTGGTCACCCGCTGCTCACGAGGCACACCGAGAGCCCGGCAGAGCGCGCGTGCGAAGAACGTCTTGCCGGAGCCGAGTGGGCCCGCGAGGATCAGCAGATCGCCTTCGGCCAGGTGAGGAGCGAGCTGCCGTGCCAGGCGGCGGGTGGCGGCTCGGGTCGGCAGCTCGACGCTCCAAGGGTTCTGCATCGAGCGCGCATTGACCTCGAATGCACCCAGCGCGTCAACACGCCGTGCGCGGGAGCAGCAACCAGCCAGCTTATTTGATATGCCGAGGAGATGGTCGGCAGCACGCTCCGGAAATGCTTCGAGCTCTCCGGCGTGGTGCCCTTGAGCGTGTTCGTCGTGATTCACGTGCTGAGCTATTCGCAAGTCCTGTTCGGCCGCGCAGCCTTCGGTGTCACCAGCGGAGGCGCCTGGACGGTGCTGGAGTGCCTGCTGGTGTGGCTGCCCCTCGCCTTTCACTCGCTGCTTGGACTGCGCCTGAGCGCGGAGCCACTCGAGCTCGTCGAGCCCGAGCGCTCGCGGTCGTGGCTGTTGCGCGGATCGGGAGTCTTGAGCGTTCCCTTCATCGCCGCGCACGCGTTCTGGTTCCGCTGGCCGCTCGTGAACGGCGAGCTCACGTCCGAAGACTTGCTCCAGCTGCTGGCCGCGCGCCTCTCGTCGACCTTCGCCGGCGTGCCGCTGACTGCCACGCTGCATCTGGTTGGACTCGCCCTGGTGAGTTTGCACCTGGGACTCGGCTTGCCGCGCTTCCTCGCGGGCTGGGGCGTGCTCGCCGCGCGTCCAGCGCGCGTGACGGGGCTCGGGATGGCTACGCTGATCTTTGCGCTGGGCGCCGCATCGGTCATCGAGCTCGCGACGGGCTCACTCTTGCCTCGCTTTCTGCTCTGAGGTCGGCCGCGTTCACATTGGCCTGTGCCCGTGTTATCCGCGCTCACGGATGCCGAAGTGCTACCTACTGGCCGTCGTTGGCGGATCGAGCCTCGACCGCTACTCGAACAACATCACGTTGTTCAACCTCGTCGAGCAGCTGAGCTTCCCCAAAGATCGGCCGCCCCCGCCAGGAGCCGTGTTGCCGCTGGAGATACACGCGTACTTCCAGCTCGAGCCGCACGAGATCCACCAGCGCTTCGAGATTCGGTTCTGCCTCGTTGCCACGACTGGCCTCGAGACGGTGACGGACAGCTTCTCGCACCGTTCACCCACGGCGCGGTACCGCACGCGCACCATGGGCTTGCCAGCTCCCCCGGTCGAGGGCAGCTACGAGGTCTGCGTGGATACACGCCAAGCTGCCACGGAGAGCTGGCGCCGTCAGGCGTTGACGTGGCCGCTCCTGATCGCCGAAAGCGAGTCGGCACCGCCCGTCACTCACTAGCTAGAGCGCGAGCTCGGCGGTCGTCGGCGTCAGTTACAGTCGCAAGCTGAACGCGCAACGCAGTTCGCAACCTCGAGAACGCGCTGCGTCGCAGGGGCGAAGAGCCCGCCGGCGGCATCGATGATCCGACCGCACGTGTCGGAGAGGTAGCAAGCAAGCCCCTCGCAGCCCGTGCGCAGGATGCAACTGAGGATGGGAGCACAGCCGGGCTCGGTGCGGCACGCGCTCACGCTTGCGGTGCACTGCATGCAGACACACGAGGCGCAGCGAGCGGGGAACAGCGTGGCGCAGGGCGCAATCGGCGCGGCCGAGCCGCCCTGTGCCATTGGTGGGGCACCGCCGCTGGAGCTGCCCCCACTACCGCCGCCGCGACAGGTCCCACAGCCGAGCTCCAGGACTCCCCTGACGCACTGAGCGTCCCATGAGCTCGTACAGCAGAACGAATCGGCGCCACACACACACGCTTCGATGCTGCGGTTGGAGCACCCCGGCGACCCGTGCGGGGTGCAGCAGCTGCCGGCGGGAGGACCGCCCGCCGCGCCTCCGAAGCCACCGATAGCCTTGCCGCCACCGGTGCCCACACTGCCGCCCGCTCCGCCGCGACTGAGCATGCCTCCGAAGCTCGGCACGCCCCCTGAGCCAGCCACGCCTCCGAAGCTCGGCACGCCGCCTGAGCTCGGCACGCCACCAAAGCTGGACTTGCCGGCGATGCTGGGGAACCCGGCACCGTTGGTGGTGCCACCGCGGCTCTGGAACCCACCCAGGCCTGGAAAACCCGCGAAGCTGCCGCCGCCCGCGAAGCTCGGTCCACCACCACCGGGCCTGGCGCCAAAGCTCGGCATGCCCGCGTTCGGCCTGCCTGCCGTGCTGCCCCCATTGCCGGGAAGGGAGCCGCCGGCGCCCTCGTAGCCCGCATCCATGTCGCTACGGGAGCCACAAGCGAGCGCGATGAAGGCGGTCACCGCGCAGAACGAGGCCCACTGCTGTGCTCGCATAGCTCCTCTCATGATGACCGCGTCGCACGCTTTGGCAAAACAAGCGGCGGGTCTGTTGAACGCACGGCGTCGCTTCGCTGTCGGCGCTTGCGCACAGTTCATCCCATCGCGCGCCACGAAATAATTCCAGTCGTAACGCGATCGGCTCACCTGACGCTCCACGGCAGTGGGGAGTCGAGAGCTAGGATGTGGGCGCCTCAGCGTGTTAGCGTGCGCGCGGAGGTTCCTTGTTGTCGACCGTCGTGCTGCAGCGTATCCGCCCGCTTTTCGTGCTCCTCGCAACCCTGGCCTGCCTGCTGATGGTGGTGTCGGTTGCCCACGCGGCCGGCCGCGTGGAGTGGAAAGACAAGGCTCCCAAGGAGCGCAGCAACGGAAAGTGGCGCTTGGAGCTCGCCCTGTTCCTACCCAAAGCACCTGACGTCTCGCTCGTGTCGATGAAGTTCGAGTTTTTGCCCACCGCCTACTACGAGCGGTCGATGGTGGACGGTGACAAGCTCATCGAGCGCACCGTACCTCTCGAGAACCGACAGTCACTCATCGAGACCCTCGAGGTCGGCTTCATGGATGCGGGCACGGGTAAGATCGAGAAGCGCACCCGTTTGACCTTCGATGTGACGCGCGCCCACGGCTTCGAAGCCGGCGAGTACAAGGTCACGATCCGCGACAGCCGCGATGGCAAAACCATCGGCACGCCCACGGCCTTGAAGCTCATGGGTGAAAACGAGGTCATTGACCGCCGCGCGATGGTGTTTTCTGGCGAAAAGAAGAAAAAGAAGCCTGAAGAGGACAAGCCCGCCGCGGACGAGAAGAGTACCGAGGAAGCCAAGGACGACGCCGCCAAGGACGAGCCCGCCGCCAAGGACGAAGCTCGGGACGCTGCGTCGAGTGACGACGCTGACGCCGACGATGACAGGGAGGCTTCTGGAACCGAGGACGGCCCTCCCGCCATCAAGGAGAAGCCGGGCGGCTGCGGCTGCAAGCTGCAGGCGGAAAGCTCGAGCTCCCCCTCTGGTGTGTTGGCCCTCGCGTTCTTCGCTGCCGTGGTTCTGCGGCGCCAGCGTCGTCGTACGCTTGCAGCCTGAGCGAGCCGCTTCTCGGAGTGTGCCCACGGGGCGCAGGGTTTCCCTCTCCGCTCGCGGGCTGGAGCATCGGTAGGCCCGCCGCCGCCCGCTAATCTGTGCGCAGATTTTGGAGCGGCCGGCGCAGGCGAGATACCCTGCCGTGGCGTGACGCCGATCGACCTAACCAAGCCCTCATCGCGCCAGGGAGCGCCGCCCGAAGCAGGCCTACCGCAGATCGTCGGGCGCTACGAGATCGTCCGGCGCATCGGCGAGGGTGGCTTCGCCGATGTGTTCCTGGCCCGCGATCCTCTGTCGGGAAACAATGTCGCGCTCAAGGTCCTGCGCGAAGCAGTGGATCCGGCGCTCAGCGAGCAAGTGCGCGTGCGTTTCCTGGCCGAGGAAAAGATAACGAACGCCATCGCACATCCCTCCATCGTGCGCGTTCGAGAGCGAAGCGGGCCTGGCGAACGGCCCTGTTTCCTCGTCATGGACTACCTCGATGGTTCGTCATTTTGCGACCATTTCCGGCTCTTGCGCGCGCAGCACACGCGCCACGGCACGCTGGATCCCGACGTATTCGCCTACGAAGTGGCCCGGCTCGGCCACGAGGTGGCCCAAGGCATGGCGATTGCGCACGACCGCGGCGTGGTCCATCGAGATCTGAAGCCAGACAACGTGCTCGTGATCCGCGGGGCGAGCGGGCGCGCCGAAGCGCGCATCCTCGACTTCGGCATTGCCAAGGCGCCGGTCGGGCTGTTCTCGGTGGATACGGCGAAGACATTCACGCGTTACTGGACGGAGCTCGGCACCGTGATGGGGTCGCCTCCGTACATGGCACCCGAGCAGAACGGAGCCGCACACGCGGTGAGCGGCAAGGCCGACGTGTTTGCCCTGGGCGTGCTGCTACTCGTGACACTGCTCGGCTGCGACCACGGCGAGCTCGAGCAGCGGCGTGAGCCCATCAGCGCCGAGGAGCTCGGGAACTTGTTGCGCAATCGCGTGTTGCGGCCGGAGTTTCGCGCCGTGTTGCAGCGGTTGCTCGCGCTCGAAGCGAACGACCGCCCCACGATGCATGACGCCGCGATTTCGCTGCAACGGCTGGCGCAGCCCAACGTCGCGTTCGGCAGTGCTGTCGAGAGCTGGCTGCGTACGGGAAGGCTCCCAGCGGGGCGGCACCTGCTGCGCTGGGCTGAATGGGCCGTCAGCGCCGAGGGCCTCACCCCGGACGAGCAGCGCTTCCTACAGCAAGCACCTGCCATCAAGCTCCGCGCGCTGCGTCGGCGCGTGGCCGTCACCACGGGAATCGCCAGCCTCGCCGTGTGCGGGATGGTCGCGGGCGCCGGGCTCCTGCTGGAGCGTCGGCACACGGCCGAGCTCACGCGGCAGGCCCGACAGCTCGCGACCGAACGCCAGCGCCCGAGCGCGCAGGACGCCCCCCTTCCCTCCTGTGTGGTGAAAGACGACGCGCGAGTGGCCTCGCACCAGCAGCAGGTCGACGTGCTGCAGAGCCAGGTGCACGCGAGCGCGACCCAGGTCCTCGAGCTCACGCGCCTGAACGAGGAGCGAGCGACGCTCGTGCAGACTCTGAAACAACAACTCGCGGCGCGTCAGTCGGAGCGCAGCAAAGCCGAAACGCGTGCTGAGCAACTACAGAGTGAGCTGGTCACCGCCAATGCTGACCTCAGCAGCTGCCGGCGAGACGCGGATCGCGATCTGCAGAGCCTCGCCAACTGCCGCCGCGAAGCGCAGTCACAGGCTCAAGAGCTCTCCGAAAGCACCGACCGTCTGCGCCTCTGCAGCAGGAGCTTGCGCGGATCGGCGCCCAGCGACGAGGCGGCCGCGACCGATTCCTCCCTGTAGAGGCCGGCAATGGTGCTGATGGGGCACCGCAGCGAGACACACCATGCGGCGCACCGACTGGCACTAGCGACAGAGCTCGTCCACGTAGCCCGCCAGGCGCGCGACGCCTTGCTCGAAGGCGTCCGGCGGCGTGAGGAGACTCACGACGACGTAGGCCTCGTCGGGAAAGTCGAAGAAATAGCCGGGCTGCACCAGCACCTGCGTATGGCGCAGGAGCCCGATGACCCAGTCCTCTTCGCTCACGACGCGCGGCAAACGGACGACAGCATACCAGCCGCCCTCGACCGGCAGCGCGTCGGCAGCGCAGCCCTCGAGAGCTCGTTCGAGCGTCCGCAGGTTGCACAGCAGCCGCGCGCTGATGGCCTGCTCGGTCATGCCGCGCGCGCGTAGCAGAACCGGTAGCGCTGCCTGCACGGGCACGCCGGGCGAGAGGTAGGCGTCAGCCAGCATTTCGAGGCGCGACATCGCCTCGTTCGCGAGCTCGGCGGGACCGCTCACGGTCGTCCAGGCCAGCTTCATCTGAGGGAGGCCCGCAAGCTTCGACAAACCGGACAAGACGAAGACCAGCGCGTGCTCCGCCTGCAGCGCTGAAGCGGCGGCGTCTGCCGGCGCGTTCAGTGGATAGCTGGCGAACACCTCGTCCGAGATGAGCGGGAGCCCAAGCCCCGCGAGAAGCTCGAGCTCGGCGGACTTCAAGAAATGGCCCGTGGGGTTGTTGGGGCTGACAACCACCACGGCGCGCGTACGCGGGCTCATGGCCGCGCGTACCTGCGCCAGGTCGAGGTACCAGCTGCCATCGAAGGACAACGGGTAGGGCTTCGCCGTCACCCCTTCGAAGCGCGCCAAGTACTCGAAGAGCGGGTAACTTGGCACGGGCACCAGCACTTCGTCGCCCGGATCGCAGAGCAGCTTGAAGAGAAACGAATATGCCTCGCTCGTCGATGACGTGAGCAGCAGATCGTTTGGCTCGCATTGCAACTCGACTGCGAGCGCTTCGCGCGCGGAGAGCAGGCCGCGCGGATCGGGATCGT
>DASQDA010000442.1:0-9909 GCA_035634435.1 Polyangiaceae bacterium | reverse complement strand
GGGCTCATGGCCTCACGCGTCGCCGTCCACTTTCAAGCTCGCAGTACGCTGCTCGCGGTTTCAGTGCTCAGCATCGCGGCCGCGTTCGCGCTACGGAGTTTCGCCAGGCCTTCCGCTCCGGGGAGCAGCAGCTCGCCGTCCGTACCAGTGGAACGCCAGGACTCGTCCCGCTATCTCTGGGAGCTCTCGGCCTTCGTGGCCTTGACGGCCCTGAGCTCGAGCCTGATCGACTTCACGTTCAAGGTGCGCGCCATGGAGCGGTTCGCCAACGCCGAAGAGCTGGTGCACTTTTTCGCCATCTTCTACATGCTCGTGAGCGTCGTCGCCTTCGTGATCCAGGCGCTGATAACTCCGCTCATGTTGGAACGCACCGGGCTCGGCGTCGCGCTCGGCGTGCTCCCTGTCACGCTGTTCATGAGCGGCTTGGCTGCCCTGCTGCTGCCCGGCCTCGCTCCCCAGGCCGTGCTTCGCGGCAGTGACGGCGCCCTGCGAAGCTCCCTGCATCGCTCTGCCTACGAACCGCTCTACACGCCGCTTGCGCCAGCCAAGAAGCGCTCAGCCAAAGCGCTCATCGATGTGGTCGCCGACAAGTTTGGTGACATGGGTGGCAGCCTCGCTTCGTGGATCCTGATCGGTCTGCTGCCGGCCATCGCGGTGCTCAGCGCCACCGGGCTCGCCTCGATCATTGCTCTGCTGACGTTGCTGCTGGTCGTGCGCCTGCATCGCGGTTACGTGGCGGAGCTGGCCGATAGTCTGCGCCAGGGCAAGTTCGCGCTTCGCCCGGCTGACATCGGTGATCGAACGACCCGCCTGACGCTTTCGCGCACGGCCGTGGAGCTCGATCGCCAGCGTCTGTTGACCGAGATCGAGGCGCTCCACGCACGCGGCGCGCTAGGCCCTTCACGCCCGCCACCGGGGGAAGCCCACCCCCCACCCAGTCCGCAGGCGACCGCGCCGCAGGGTTCCGCGCTGAGTCAGGCGGTTGCGGCGCTCGTCTCCGACGACCCGACGCGCATCGAGCCCGTTCTCCATCACAGGCCCGTGGACGCGCGCCTGGTGGCCTTCCTGGTGCCGCTCCTCGAAAACGACGACGTCGCTGCAGACAGCATGAGCGCTCTCGCTAGCTTCGGGGAGACGATCTCCGGTCAGCTCGCCGACGCGCTGCAGAACGCGGAGCAAACCTCCTCGAAGCTCCGGCGCCGCATCTTGCGCGTGCTGGCCAAGGCGGGCGGAGCTCGTTCCCGCGAGGCGCTCGTCGGGGCCTTGCTCGGCGATCCCGATTTCGAGGTCCGCAGGCAGGCAGCCCAGGCGCTCGACGAACGCGCCCTGCAGGGAGAGCCGCTGCAACTCGACCGCGCCAGTGTCTTTGCCCGCGCGGTGGAGGAGCTCGCCGGGCAAACCCGGGCACCCGCGGCTCAACGCCTCGAGCTTGCGTTTCTGCTGCTCGCTCTCGTCCTCGACCGCGAAGCGATTTTGCTCTCCTACCGCGCGCTCCTGAGCGCGGACCAAAAGCTGCGCGGCACCGCCCTGGAATACCTGGAGAATGTCGTTCCGCCAGGCGTGCAGCGCGAGCTTTTCGCCGAGATCGAGCTGCGGCCCCCCGTGCAGCCGCGGCGTGAAGCCGGGGAGCTGCTCGAAGAGCTCCGACGAACCTTGCGATAGGCCGCTTGGCATTGCTCCGCCGCGCGGCTGCTCAATCTAATTTCTCGTTGCAGCGGCGCGGTATAAGCTGGCTGCGCGCGGCGGTCGCTTTCACCTCGCCGCGACGCTCCCGCCATGGCTCTTCATCCCCTCGCAGGCAAAGCTTCCCCACCCGAATCCTGGATCGACCCCGAACGGCTGATTGCGGCGTACTACTGCGACGTGCCCGATGCCTCCATTGCATCCCAGCGGGTCAGCTTCGGCACCAGCGGACATCGTGGCTCGCCGCTCAAGCGGGCTTTCAACGAGCTGCACATCTGGGCGGTCACCCAGGCCGTCTGTGATTACCGGCAGCAAGCGGGCACCAGCGGGCCGTTGTACCTGGGAAAAGATACACACGCAGCCTCCGGCGCTGCCGAGCAGAGCGCCCTCCAGGTGCTGGTTGCAAACGGTATCGAGACGTTCATCCAGGAAGGCGACGGGTTCACTCCCACGCCCACCATCTCGCGAGCGATCCTGGCGTTCAACAAGGATAGGAGGGAGAGATTTGCGGACGGCATCGTGATCACGCCGTCGCACAATCCTCCCGAAGACGGCGGCATCAAATACAACCCGCCGCATGGCGGCCCCGCCGACACGGACGTGACGGACTGGATTCAGCAGCGCGCTAACTCGCTGCTGGCCGAGGGCTGTCGCAGCGTGCGCAGGTTTGCGGGTGAGAGCCTGCTCCACGCGAGCGGCGTGCACGCCATCGACTTCGTCGGACCTTACGTGGACGAGCTCGAGCGCGTCGTCGACATGCAAGCGATCCGCGCCGCTGGCTTGCGCCTCGGGGTAGATCCGCTCGGAGGTGCGAGCGTCGCTTACTGGCCGCGCATCGCCGAGCGCTGGGGTTTGAGCTTGGATGTGGTGAACCCGAGCGTCGATCCTCGCTTCGCGTTCATGACGCTGGATCACGACGGCAAGATCCGCATGGATTGCTCGAGTGTCCACGCAATGGCTAACTTGCTGGCACTCAAAGATCGGTTCGATCTCGCCTTCGGCAATGACCCAGACTCCGATCGTCACGGTATCGTGGTGCCCTCGAAGGGGCTGTTGAACCCGAATCACTATCTTGCTGTCGCGGTCGACTACCTCTTTGCAAATCGGCCAGGGTGGTCCGCCAGCGCCAAGGTCGGCAAGACCCTGGTGAGCAGCGGTCTCATCGATCGAGTGGCGGCTGCGGTGGGGCGCGCCGTGGCCGAGGTTCCGGTGGGGTTCAAGTGGTTCGTCCCTGGCTTGATGGACGGCTCACTCGCGTTCGGCGGCGAAGAGAGCGCCGGCGCGAGCTTCCTGCGTCAGGACGGCAGCGTCTGGACCACGGACAAAGACGGCATCATTCTCAACCTCCTCGCCGCCGAGATCACCGCACGCAGCGGCCGCGACCCGGGCCACCACTACGACCGCTTGTGTGCGGCACACGGGACTCCCTACTACACCCGGCTGGATGCTCCCGCGACGGCCGAGCAGAAGGCGCTCTTGAAACAGCTGTCACCGCAAGCGGTGAGCGCCGCGTCGCTGGCGGGTCAGCCGATCGTCGCGCGCTTGACCGAGGCGCCCGCAGGTGGCGCCATCGGCGGCTTGAAAGTGGTCGCGCAAGACGGGTGGTTCGCCGCACGTCCGTCCGGCACCGAAGACGTCTACAAGATCTACGCCGAGAGCTTCCAGAGCCCCGAGCATCTTGCCGCCATCGTCGACGAAGCCAAAGCCATCGTCGCGCAGGCGCTCACGCCCGCCTGAGACCGCTCACTGGGGGACGGCCTCGCTCGACGGGGCCGCTGTCCGATCGAGGTCCCAGCCACGGAACTCGCCGCTGGCGTCGACCGCACAGTAGCGCTGGCGTTCGTCGCGGCCGAGCCGCGCTGCGGCGACGCTCGGATCGTGCGTGAACAGCAAGTGCGCGCGGGCCGCCGAGAGCTCGGCAAACAGCCTGGCCTTCTCGTCAATCAAGCGTTCGGGGAAGCGGTCGTATCCCATGGTGATGGGTAGATGCACCCAGGCTCGCCCCGGCACTAGATCGGCGCAAAAAAACACGGAGGCCCGTTCGCCGCGGACCCACGTGTGCAGCATGCCGGTGGTGTGACCCTCGGTCTCCACGAACCCAAACGATCGCCCCACTATGTGCTGAGCGCTGGGTTCGCCGTCGACCAGCACCAGACGCCCGCTCTCGAGCAGCAGCTGGGGAAGCTCGGGAATGAAGGAGGCGCGGTCACGATCGTGCGGCGAGCAGGCGCGCTCGAATGCAGTCTGCCCCACGATGAATCGTGCACGGGAAAATAGCAGCTCCGGTGGCTCGCTGGCTCGGTGCTGAGCCAGGAGACCACCCGCGTGATCGAAGTGCAGATGGCTCAGAATCACCACGTCGATGTCGGCGTCCGTGAGACCGAGGGCCGCCAGCGACTGCAGTAGCACGTGGTGCGATTCCACGACGCCGTAACGCTCCCGCAGCTCGGGCGGGAAAAAGGCACCGATGCCCGCCTCGATAAGAATGCGCTGGCCCGCCGATTCCACGAGGAATGAGCGGCAGGCGAGGGGAATGCGTCCAAGCTCGTCCGGCGGTGCCCAGCGGCTCCACAAGGCGCGCGGCGCGTTGCCGAACATCGCGCCGCCGTCCAGGCGTTGTGAGTTCCCCGCCAGCGAGCTGAGCTTCAGCATCACGCACAGCATGAAGCCCCACCAAGCCCTTGGCCAGGCCAAGATCGCGGCGCGCTCAGCGGTCTTGTCCCCCGATGCCGCATGCTAGAGGATGGGGTATGGCCGAGACGATCTTCAGCAAGATTTTGCGCAACGAGATGCCCTGTCACAAGGTCTACGAAGACGAGCACGTGCTGGCCTTCCTGGACATCAGCCCTCTCAGCCGAGGCCACACGCTCGTCATCCCCAAGGAGCCGGCGGTGACGCTCGATCAACTTTCGGAGACCTCGAGCGCTGCCATCGGCCGCGTGCTTCCGCGCATCTGCCGCGCGGTGATGCAGGCCACGGGCTGCCCTGCCTACAATCTGCTGCAGAACAACGGGAGCGAGGCGCACCAGGCGGTGTTCCACGTGCACTTCCACGTGATCCCCAAGCCGGATGAGCAGCAGGGTCTCGTGATGCAATGGCGTAGCCGACAGCTCGGCGCGGACGCAGCCGAGCTGTCGGCAAACATCGCAAGCGCGATGCGGACCTGACGCCCTTGCGGCGCGGCGTGCTCAGCGGCCGCGTCGCGAACGGTAGTGACGAATCAGCGTGTTCGTGGAGCTGTCGTGCTCGAGCTTGGGCTCGCTCGTTGCCAGCAGCTCCGAGACCACGCGGCGCGCCAGCACTTTGCCGAGCTCCACTCCCCACTGGTCGAACGAGTTGACGTTCCAGATGCTTCCCTGCACGAAAACCTTGTGCTCGTAGAGCGCCACCAGGCGGCCAAGCGCGCCGGGCGTCAGCACGTCGAGCAGCAACGTGTTGGAAGGGCGATTGCCGGAGAACGTTCGATGCGGCACCAACTCGCTGGCCACGCCCTCGGCGCGCAGCTCGTCTGCGGTCTTCCCGAACGCGAGCGCTTCTGTCTGGGCGAACAGGTTCGACATCAGGTGATCGTGGTGCGAGCCGAGCGGATTCAAGCTCCGGCTGAAGCCGATGAAGTCACACGGAATGAGCTTCGTTCCCTGGTGAATGAGCTGGTAAAAGGCGTGCTGTCCGTTGGTGCCCGGCTGGCCCCAGACGAGCGGGCCCGTCTGGTAATGGATCTTCTCGCCGTTGAGGTCCACGCTCTTGCCGTTGCTCTCCATGTCGAGCTGCTGCAGGTAGGCGGGGAAGCGGGCCAGATACTGATCGTAGGGCAGCACAGCGACGGACTCTGCCCCGAAGAAGTTATTGTACCAGATGCCCAGCAGCCCGAGCAGGACCGGCAGGTTGCGGTCGAAAGGCGCGCTGCGGAAGTGCTCATCCATTTCATGGAAGCCCTCCAGCATCTCGCTGAAGTGTTCCGGCCCAATTCCGATCATCAGCGACAGGCCGACCGCAGAGGCGAACGAGTAGCGCCCGCCCACCCAGTCCCAGAAGCCGAACATGTTGTCTGTATCGATGCCGAACTTCGCGACCTCGGCCTGGTTCGTGCTGACAGCAACGAAATGCTTGGCTACCTGCGCGTCCGCTCCCAAACCGGCGAGCAGCCAGGCCTTGGCGCTCTCTGCGTTAGTCAGCGTCTCGAGCGTGGTGAACGTCTTCGAGCACACGATGAACAAGGTCTCCGCAGGATCGAGCGGCCTCAGCGTTTCCGCAAGATCCGAACCATCGATGTTCGAGACGAAGCGAAGCTCGAGCTTTCGCTCGCTGTAGTGGCGTAGCGCTTCGTAGGCCATGACAGGGCCCAGATCCGAGCCACCGATGCCGATGTTGACCACGTTGCGGATGGGCCGCCCGGTATGACCGCGGAAGCTTCCGTCGCGCACGGAGCGCGAGAACGCTGCCATCTTGCTCAGCACGGCCTGCACATCGGTCACCACCTCACGGCCTTCCAGCTCCAGGCGTTGCCCGTGAGGCATGCGCAATGCCGTGTGCAACACGGCGCGCCCCTCCGTGGTGTTGATCTTATCGCCGCGAAACATCGCGTCGATGTGCCCGCGCAGCGCAGACTCCTCCGCGAGACGGATCAACAGGGTGAGTGTCTCGTCATCCACTCTGTTCTTCGAGTAGTCGAGGTACACGCCGGCGGCTTGCACCTGGAGACGCTCACCTCGCCGAGCATCCGCCGCGAACAGCGAGCGCAGGCTCGAGTGCTGGATGCGCGCGTGATGAGTCTCCAGCGCCTTCCAGGCGGGCAGCGTGGTGGGGTTCGGTCGGGGCTCCATCATGCAAACGTCTAAAGCGCCGCCCTCGGCGCGCGTCAACGGCGGCGGCCGGCTCCCACACGCCTGCTGTGCCGCTGCACCGCTCAGGAACCGTCGGAGGGGAGAATCAGCTCGAGCTCCGCGAACAAAGGCAGGTGATCCGAGGCGGCGCGGGTCACGGCCGTGCGGCGCGGCGCACACGTGCCGGTGACGAGGTCACCGCGCACGAAGATCCCGTCCAGCGGCCGCATGGGTAGCGCAGCTGGAAACGTGTTCGACAAGGCTCCCGCGCGGGTGAAGCCTGCGGGTTTCAGGAACCGCGGTCCAAGCGACCCCCAGAGATCGTTAAGGTCGCCGCCGAGCACGATGGGCGTTCGTGCGTGCAGGCCAGCGAAGGGATGGCAGTCGAGGAAGCGCGCGAGTTGCTTGGCGCGCTCGGAGCCGGCGAGCCCCAGGTGCAGGTTGAACACCACGACGCTACGCGTGTGGCCGGCGTGCCGCACGTGTGAACGCGCCGAGATGGCCCCTCGCTTCTTCCGCCACCCCACCGTGAGGTCCACGTGGTGCACGTCAGTCAACGGATAGCGGCTCAGAATCGCGTTCCCGTAGCCTCCGACACGGAAGCGATGCTCCCGCCCATAGGCGAGGTGCGGCATACTGAGCGCTTCGGACAGCAGCTCGGCCTGGTCGTGGAACCGAGCCGAGGGCATTCCCTCGGCGACCTCCTGGAGAAGGGCCAGGTCCGGCTCCTGGTCACCCAGAACGCCGATGACACGCTGAAGGTCGTAGCGGCGGTCGACGCCGCCAATGCCCTTGTGGATGTTCCAGCTCACGACGCGAAAGCGCATCCGTGGTGAGTATTACACAACCTTTGCCCCGCAAACCTCCGCTAGCAGCGCAGCGCCACCATCGTCGGTGCTCCCGGTCGCTGACGGATTGTTCGTCGAGGGTGCGGCCGGCCGGGGGTGTGCCGGGCAGGAGCGCTTCGACTCACGCACAATTTTACCAGGGCGCAGTGAGGTCGTAGAATGGGCGCGCGACTCAGGGTATACCGAAGCTCCTACCAGAGCGAGTGCGAGCGATGATCGACGAGGTTTTGAGCGAACTCAGGCAGGCAACGGAAAAAGCCAGGGACTCCTTGAAAAGGGAGCTCGCCAAACTTCGCACCGGCCGTGCCCACGGGGGAATGCTCGACTCCCTGCGTGTCGAATACTACGGAACGAGCACTCCTATTGGTCAGCTGGCGACCGTCAGCGTGCCCGAGCCCCGGCTCATCACGGTCACACCCTGGGACAAGTCCCAGGTACAGGCCGTGGAGCGCGCGATTCGCGAGAGCGACCTCGGCCTCAATCCTCAGGTGGACGGTGAGGTCATTCGCATTCCGATTCCCGCGCTCAGCGAGGAGCGGCGCAAGGATCTGGTGAAGGTCGCCAAGAAGCAGGGCGAGGAGTGCAAGGTAAGCATTCGCAAAGCCCGCCACGAATCGCTCGATATGCTGAGCGAGATCAAGAGCAACGGGGACGCGAGCGAGGATGAGGTCGACCGCGCGCGCAAGAAAGCGGAAGAAGCGGTGGCTGAGGCTGGCCAGTCGGTGGACGCCATCATCACGCAGAAGGAAAAGGAGATCCTCACGATTTAGCTGCTCCGTGTGGGGTGCACGGGTTCATCGAGCCGGTGCTTCGATACTCGTGACGTGCAGCAACCCGGAACGCTCTTCCGCGGCCGACGTCCGCAAACCTTTCGCAAAACTTACGCTTCTACGCCGAACGAAGACACATGAGCCTCGGAAAAAGGACGGGACCTTGACAGCTTTGCGGGGCCATGAAACGTTTTTCGGATGCCAAGGCGCCCCCTCGGCCTTCCCGGAAGGATCGCGTAGATGCGTGCGGTAGCAGCGGGAATCACCGACGTCGGTCTCCAGCGCGACCACAACGAGGATAGCTTTGCGATTCTGAAGGAGCACGCGCTGTACATCGTGGCCGACGGAATGGGCGGGCATCGTGCGGGCGACGTAGCGAGTCGCCTCGCGACCGAGGCGATTGTGGATTTTTTTCGCGCGACGGCCACGGAGGACTTCACCTGGCCCTTCCATTTCGACTCTCGGCTCTCCGAAGAGGAGAACCGACTGCTCACGGGCATCAAGATCGCCAATCGACAAATCGTCGATCGCAGCACGCGTTCGCGCGACTGCCAGGGCATGGGCACCACCGTGGTCGGCGCATTGTTCAGTGGGCGACGCAGCAAGATGTACATCGGGCACGTGGGTGACAGCCGCGCGTATCGCGTCCGCGATGGCGCGATCGTGCAGATGACGCGCGATCACTCGCTCGTGAACGACTACCTCATGGCGATGCCCGAGCTCACGGAAGAGCAGCGCAGTGAGCTGCCGAAGAACGTCATCACGCGTGCGCTCGGGATGCAGGAGCAGGTCACGGTCGATCTGCAGAGCGACGATGCCCGCGTTGGCGACCACTACTTGCTGTGCTCCGACGGGCTCAGCGGCATGATTGAGGACGAGGAGATTTTGCAGGTGGTGCAGAGCACCCCGGATCTCGAAGAAGTCTGCCGCCGTCTCGTCGCCCTGGCGAACGAGCATGGCGGTGAGGACAACATCACCGCACTCGTGGTTCGCGTCGAGAGTGATGGGGGCGGTGATACGCTCAACCTGTCGGATACGGTGCCAAACTCGGGAGGCGCACGCAGCCGCGAGCAAATCACCGCGCCCGACCTTAACGGCGACACGCCGCCCGCCGGTCTGACCGGCGGCAAGTCCTGAGCGTACCAGCACATCGACCCGGGAAAGTGGTCCCGGGTCATCACGAGCGTGTGTCGAACAGGGGATTCAGCACAGGTCAGAGCCGCTGAAGCTCACGGCCGACCTACGCCGAAGCCCTGAAAGTCCTTGGGCACTTCTGGCGCGTCTGGTCTGCCAGCGCGCTAGCTGCCGCAATTCTGAAGAATGAACTCGCCGTTTGCGCTGCAAACGGTTGCCGGCGGGAAGCGCATGCCGAAGCACTGAAAGCTCGCCCATAGTTTGCCGGCGCCCACTTCGTGAGCCGTCAACGAGCACGGCGTGCTGTTCACGCTGATGGATTGGGTACTGAAGCTGATGTTACCCGTACCCGCGTTGTCAGACCCTATGGTCCCGTTGAGGATGCTGAAAGCAACGTTGGGGGCCCTGATGGTTCCGTTGATCTCGAACGAGCCCTCGCCGCTCACCGTGCAAGACGCCCGCACGCCCTGCTCTCCGTCGTAGATGAGGCCGCCAACGGTGTTGCGGCCATGATCCGGCGCGGGCTTGCCAACGTCGTCGTCTTGCGCAGGATTGGCTGGGCAGGAGCCTGCGGAGCTGATCTGCAAGCGCAGCCCCGCGCCCGCAGACGGCGGCACGGAGTCACTGCAGCCCATGGCCCCCACGACTGCG
>DASQDA010000441.1:0-4737 GCA_035634435.1 Polyangiaceae bacterium | reverse complement strand
TGCAGCGGCGACCCTGCCGGCAGCGACGGTGCAGGCGCGGGAGCTGCCGGATCGCCGGGCCCAGCGGGCGGCGCGTCGACCGCAGGAGGGGGAACATCGGCGACGGGCGGCGGCGGAGCACCTGCGGGCGCTGGCTCGTTGGGCGCGGGTGCGCCGAGCGCCGGCGGCGGCTCCCCTCCAAGTGGTGGCGCACCCGCTGCGGGGGCTGCCGGCACCCCCCCTGTCAGTGGTGCGGGAGGGGGCCCGAGCTCGGCCGGGACCGGAGGAGCCGCAGGCAGCAATCAGTCCGGCTCGGCTGGCATGGCAGGTAGCTCCGGTGCTGCAAGTGGCGGCAACGGCGGTCGCGCCGGAGGCGGTAACGGCGGTCGCGCCGGAGGCGGCAACGGCGGCAACGCTGGCGCTGCGGGCTCGGGCGGCGGCTCCGGGGTGCGAGCTTTCAAGCAGTGTCGGTTCCACTTCGGAACCATCGATGGGCGGGCGAAGGGCAATTCAGCGCTCATCCAGCAGCTCGACTATTTCACGCCGGGCTGGCTGGGCCAGTCCGACACCTTCAATATGCAATCGGTCTGCACGCAGGCGAACGGCGAGTTCAACAACGTCGTTCCGGCCGTGGTGGCCTACGTCATCGCGTTCAAGGCGCGGCGTGACCGCGGCCTGGAGGACTGCAACGTGAGCGGGTCGACCAACCTGTGCCGCTATGGCGCCACGTTCATCCGCGAGAACCGCGCGGCGATCCTCAACGTGTACCGATCGTACGCCCAAGGTTTCGCGGGCTGCTACGGCACCACGAAGCCGATGATCTGGTTCATGGAGCCGGATTTTTACCAGTACGTGGTGGGGGGCGACGCGCAGGCGCTCACGGCCGCAGAAGCGGGGCAGCTGATGACGGAGATGGTCACGATTGTGCGGCAAGCCTTGCCGAATGCGGTCTTTTCGATGGACATCTCACCCTGGGTTGGCAGCAACGGGCGCGAGAACGGGAGCGCCTGGTTCGGCAACTTCAACATGAGCCTGTTCACCTTCATCAACACCTCGGGCGGCGGTACCCACGCGAACAACGTGCGCATCCGACCCGAGAATGAGATGACGTGGGCGGGCGTCCACAGTGTCACCGGCAAGCCGATCCTCGCCGACACCGGCTACGGAGTTGCCGGTACGTCCACGGGCCACGATGCTCAGTGGGATTCCGTCGCCAACATCAACGCGCGCATCGCGGACGGCGTGGTCGGCATCTCGCAGTACAATCCGAACGGCAGCTGGGCGAACACTATCGGGCAAATTCGACCGCAGTTGAGCATGGTGCAGTGCTACTGATCGCCGGTTGATCAACGCGCGCACATTCGCCGGCTGGAGCGTCGCGGGCGCCGTCGCGTTCGCCTTGCTGGCGACAGGGTGCGGCGGCAAACCTGCCGCTTCCGGCGAAGGCGCCCCGAGCATCACGTGCGCTGCGCCCGTCCACGACCACGGCCGCGCACCCGAAGGCCGACCGCTCATCCATGTGTTCCGCGTCCGCAACTCCGGTGCTCGTGCGCTGCGCTTGACTCGAGTGGATCCATCCTACGCGTGCAACGCGAGCGGTGTTCCGGCGGTCGTGGCGCCGGGCAGTGTCGCCGAGCTGCCGGTCCGCTGTGAACCGCGCGGGCCCGGCCGCATCCGCGAGACGCTCGTGGTGCACTCGGACGACCCACGTGCGCCGCGCTTCGAGCTCGAGCTGCGCGCTGAAATCGAGCCGCTTCTCGCTTTCGAGAGCAACCTCGTGGAGCTCAGCCCTGCCTTCGGTGAGAACGCAAGCCGGGACGTGTTCGTGATCGGGCAGCGCGCCGCGCAGGCGACGCTGCGTGTCGCAGCCGTCAGCGAGCCCGGCGCGCAGGCGAGCGTCATTGCTCCGAGCGCCGGCAAATCGGCGGGCATCCGCATCGTCGTGGAAGGCAAGGCCATCCACAGCGCGGCGGGCCACGTCGTGGTCGCCACCGGGCTCGATCGGCCGCGCGAGCTGACGCTACCGTACGCGTACCGCGTCGAAGGCAACGTCCGCGTCTCAGCGGAGCGGCCCTACATCAACTTGCGCGAGCCGGGTCCGAAACAAGTAGTCGTGCAGGTCGCAAGTCGTCGCACGGACTTCCACCTCAGATCGGCGCATGTCACCCAGGGACCGTTCCGCGCAGAAATCGAGAAGCACACGGCGCCTGGGAGCTACGCCGTCCGCATCGTGTTCGACGAACGACAGCCACACGACGGCGCGCGCGGAGTGCTCGGGGAAGTGTTACTGCTCAGCAACGACCCCGCCGAGCCGAGAAAACGTTTGCCGGTGTTCGCGCTCGGCATGCTCGGGCAGGCGGCCCCGGCGCCTTGAAGCGTTGAACCCGGAACAGCGCGATCCCGCCGCCCCGCCACGCACTGGGTCTCGGCGTCTGGCGATCTGCGGCCAGGCCAGCCCCTCACCGCGCTGTCGTGCGACGAGCGACAGCCGCGCGAGCGTCCTCGCTGCGGGCCTGCATCATCTGCCTTTCAGCCAGTGTGCATACTGAGCCGGCAAGACGTTCTGCGGACTCGCAACGCCGAGCGCCTTGGCCGCATGATAGGGAAAGTGCGGATCGTCCAGCTCTTGATGCGCCAGCATCACGAGGTCGGCCTGTCCCTTGGCGATGATGTCTTCGGCCTGCTGCGGCTCGGTGATGAGCCAACCGACGGCGGTCGCGATAGCTGCCTCGTCCTTGATGCGCTGCGCGATGGGCGCCATGAAGGCGGGCCCCCACGGTATTCCGGAAGTGTCCGTCGTGTTGAAGCCCAGACTCACGTCAATTAGATCGAGGCCGTGACGCTTGAACCTCTTCACGAGCTCGATGGACTCCTCGAGCGGTTGGCTGTCGCTGGTGAAGTCGCTCACGCCGAGTCGGATGGTCAACGGATACTTTTCGGGCCAGACGGCGCGCACCGCGCTCAACGTGTCGATCAAGAAGCGCGCTCGGTTGTCGAAGCTCCCGCCGTACTCGTCGCTGCGCTGGTTGGCGATGGGCGAGAAGAAGCTCTGCGCCAGATAGCCATGCGCGAAGTGCAGCTCCAGCCACTCGAAACCGACCGCCAGGGCGCGTTGCGTCGCGGACACGAAGTCCGCCTGCACGCGCACGATCTCCTGCTTCGTCATCTCGTGTGGCACGCGCGTCAGCTTGGCGCCGAAGGGGACTGCCGATGGTCCGAGCGGCTCCCACGAGCGCGCGTCGCTCGGCGGGAGATGATCGTCGCCCTCCCAGGGCTTGTTCGTGGATGCCTTGCGCCCAGCGTGCGCGATCTGAATTCCGGGCACTGCGCCCTGACGCTTCACGAACCTCGGGATGGCCCTCCAGGCCTCTGCCTGCTCGTCGTTCCACAATCCCGTGCATCCCGGCGTGATGCGGCCTTCGGGTGACACGGCGGTCGCTTCCGCGATGACCAGCGCCGCTCCGCCAATCGCGCGCGCGCCCAGATGAACCAGCTGCCACTCGCTGGGCATGCCGTCATCGGCCGAGTACTGGCACATTGGCGAAACCACGATGCGATTCCGGAGCGAGAGGTCCTTGATGCGGAATTCGGAGAAGAGCTTGGACATTTGTGTTTTGGTCTCTGGCTGACCCTGGCCGATTGTGCACGTCGCTCGCCGACGTTGCGCCGCCTCGTCGCCGCCAGGTCGCCAAGCTGACGCATGCGACGCGTCTGCACAATGCTGAAATTCTGGTTACATTGTGCAGAATGACGCACAATCCGGCTGCGGCCGATCTGAACGCGGTCACGTAGTAACGCGGTGCTGCGGTCGTAACGTCGCGCGTGGCGCTCCCCAGTAGGCTTTCTCGCGCCCCATGTGCGCCGGCAGGATACCCCAACCAGCAACAGTCCACGGTGGCGGGCGCGGGCACGGCCTTGCTCTGCGTCCTCAGGGCGCCGCCCACGCCGCAAACCGGGGCGCGTGCGAGCCGGTCAAGGCGCGCTTGCAACGCCTCACCGGCGCGGCTGCCCCGGGCTCAGCGCAGCGATGTGCTACCCACCGGCGGCCCCGCCGCCCAGCGCGCCCGTCCCCTCGCCGGCGGGCCCAAAACACAGGTCGCCTTCGACAGACGTTACGGGTGGAGCGCCCGCAGGCCGGGTTCTAGCGCCGCCGTGATTGTTCATTGGGACAAAAACAAGTCCTCTGGGCAGGCATCGCATCACTAAAGCGTTTAAGCTAGGCGCCGAGGTGCACTCTATGGCCATTTCGCCGGCCCATGCCGAACCCGCCGCATCGTTCTCACCTGCGTTCGCACGACGGCCCGCCGCGCTGCTCGCGCTGGCGGCCACCTTGTTGGTGCTTCTGAGCTGCGGCTCCGACGCCACTCCAGAGACGCAGCCAGGCGCCGCCTGCGGCTCCCCGCGGACCGCTTGCTCAGCGGAAGCGTGTGTCGACTTGCGTTCGGATGCCAGCCACTGCGGTCAATGTGGAGAAGCGTGCGGGCCGGGCCTGGCCTGCAGCCTGGGGACGTGCTCGTCGTCGTGCGCCGCCGGCCTCAGCATGTGTGGCGCGGACTGCGTGGCGCTTGCGAGCGACGCGCGCAACTGTGGCCGCTGTGACACTGCGTGTGCGAGCGGTCAGAGCTGTTCGGCGGGGACGTGTGTTGACACTCCGAGCGGCGGCGCTGGGACCAGCGGCAACGCGGGCGGCAGCAGTACGGAGGGCGGGGCCGCGAGTGGCGGCGCTTCGAGTGGCGGCGTGCCCGGGAGCGCCGCCGG
>DASQDA010000440.1:0-7048 GCA_035634435.1 Polyangiaceae bacterium | reverse complement strand
GGGCAGTATCGTGTTCGAGGTCGAAAGCGTCGAGCGAGCCTTCGCGTTGCTCGAGGGGCGCGGGGGCACGCCGATACACGACGTGCAGGTCACCGAGACGCCGCACGGTCGCTTCAGCACGTTCTTGATTGCAACGCCGTTCGGGGACACCACCTTCCGCTTCGTCGAGCGGCAGGGCGACTTCCCGATGTATCCCGGCTTCGAGCTGCCCGTGACTCCTCGCGGCGGCAACAACGAGCTCGGATTTCAGAGCTTCGACCACGTCACCAGCAACTTCGAGACGATGTCACCCGCGCTTCTCTGGATGGAGCACGTGCTCGCTTTCGAGCGCTTCTGGCACGTAGAGTTTCACACCGACGATGTCGCTCGGCGCGTCGACGAGCGCGGCTCGGGGCTTCGCTCCGTGGTGATGTGGGACCCGAAAAGCGGCGTCAAGTTCGCCAACAACGAGCCCTATCGTCCCAACTATCGCGCCTCGCAAATCAACGTGTTCCACGAGGAGCATCGCGGTGACGGGGTACAGCACATCGCGTTGGGGGTTTCGAACATCACGCGTGTCGTGCGTGTTCTCCTGGAACGGGGAATGGCGTTCATGAAGACGCCCGACGCCTACTATCGTGCATTGCCCGAGCGGCTCGCGAAGCTCGACGTTCACCTGGACGTCGCGCTCGAGGAGCTGGCGGAGCTTGGCATCCTCGTCGACGGTGACGGCGAGGGCCGCCACCTCTTGCAGATTTTCTTGAAGGAGTCCGCTGGGCTGTACGCAAGCCCCGAAGCCGGCCCCTTCTTCTACGAGCTCATCGAGCGGCGTGGCGACCCCGGTTTCGGGGCCGGCAACTTCCGCGCGCTCTTCGAGAGCATCGAGCAGGAGCAGCTCGAAGGGAGCTCGGGCTGATGTTGGAGCGCATCGCTCGCGGCCACATTCCTGGTAAGCCGCACGTGGTGTTCCGCTCTGCAGGCGGCGCGCCGTACTACGAGGAGTGCCTCACTCGGGGCGGATTCGAGGGGCCTTTCTCGATGCTCTATCACGAACATCGGCCGCATGAGGCACAGCCCGTGGTGAGCGTGCTGCAGTGCCCGCCGCTGAGCTCGACCGCCCGATCGGAGCTCCGTCGCCGCCACTTTCGTTGTCTCGCGCTCGGAGCGCAAAAAAGCCCGCCGCTCGCTTCCGACACGCCGCTGTTGTTCAATGAGCAGGTGGTGGTCGGCTTTGCGCGTCCGAGCGGCCAGGACCGAGCGTATGTCTCCAACGCCGACGCGGACCGCTTGTACTTCGTGTTGCAGGGTGCCGGTGTGCTGCGCTCTGCCTTTGGCGACCTTCGCTTTGGCGCTCAGGAATACGTTTACGTTCCCAAGGGCGTCATCCATCGGTTCGTGCCGGAACCGAACGTGCCGCAGGCCTGGCTGTGGCTCGAAGCGCGCTCGGCCTTTCGCATTCCGACTCGCTACCGAAACGCGGTTGGCCAGTTGCGGATGGACGCGCCCTACTCACATCGCGACTTCCGAGCGCCGGAGTTCACGGGACCTGTCGACGAGGGCCTAAGGCTGGTCGTGGTGAAACGAAACCAGACGTTTCACACGTTCGAGTACCCACATTCGCCGCTCGACGTCATCGGTTTCGACGGCGCCGTCTACCCGCTCGTGTTTCCCATCTTGGCATTCCAGCCACGCGTCGGGCAGCTGCACCTGCCGCCCACGGTGCATGCGACCTTCGAGGCGGAGGGAGCGCTGGTCTGCAGCTTCGTCCCGCGTCTACTCGACTTTCACGAAGCGGCCAACCCCTGTCCGTATCCCCACTCGTCCGTGGACATGGACGAGGTGTTGTTTTATGTGAGCTCGGCGTTTACCTCGCGGCGGGGTATCGCCTCCGGCAGTCTCTCGTATCACCCCGCGGGCATTCCGCACGGCCCACACCCCGGGGCCTATGAAGCCGTGCCCGAGGCGCGGCGAACGGATGAGATCGCGGTGATGCTCGACACGAGCTCAGCGCTGAGCGTCAGCGTCCAGGCGCTCGAAGTCGAAGACCCCGGCTACCACGGCAGCTTCGCGGCTCGCTGATGGCAGTGTCTCGCCGCGAGAGCTCTTGAGCTTTCGGGTTTCGTCGACGTAGATTCGGCAGCACCTTCCGTGGCCGTTGCCGCTGCTGCCGAGCATACGAGGCGCGAGCCTCCACAGAGCTGGCGCGCGGAACATCGATTGCGTGCGCCGCGGGCGCGGGACTGGAGCATGCCTCCAAGACGCATCGGGCGGCGGAAAGGCTGGAACGCAATGGCCAACTCAACTAGCATCCGCGCCGGTGTGAGCTTCGCCCGGTGCAAGCTCGTGCTTGTGTTTGCTTTCAATATTTAGGTGGTACGTCATGAATCATGTGCGTCATTGGGCATTGTTGGGCCTTTCCTCGGTGGTATTGGCGTGCTCGGGCTCCGAAGGGTCTGGGCCGGAGTGGGAGGCCACGGGTGAAGTTGCGGAAGCAGCTACCTGCCCGGACGTCAGTGGCACCAACAGCGCGCGCTCGCTGGCAATCGTCGACGCCACGGCGCTGTCCAAATTCGGCTTTGCGCGGACGGTGAATCGCATTCGCACCACTGCCAACGTGGCAAGCACCAGTACCAGCGTTGGCATCTATCAGCGGTGGATGAAGACATTCGGTGCCTCGGCCGCCGCTGGCGACTGTGACGACCCGAGCATCGATCCCAACGGCTACGATCTGGTGTGTCCACGCACGAACGAGCTTTTGCTCTCTACGGTGAACCCGTTTGCAGCGACCTCAGCCGTGACGTTTCAGCCGGTGGCGATCATGAATCGATTCGACCTTGCTCCGGCAAGTGGGGCAACGTGCGGTGAGTACCGGATCGTCTACGCCATGAGCTCGACCGACCCTGCAATATCGGGACGCGCCTTCATTATCTTCGAGGCTGCGCTGCCCAATCCGACCCCCGCGCTCGGGCTCGAGGCTTGCTTGCCGGTTGCGCAGTTTTGGCAAGGGCTCTCGCAGGATGGTAGCGCCACCAGCCGAGCGACGAAGCTCGAAAAGTTCTACTTCACGGGCGGCGCCGTGCCCGGGTTTGCGCCCGCCGTTGACGCCGCTCATTACGGGCTGGCGCAGCAGGCAGCGACGCAGCGAACGTCCGGTCAGGTACGCACCAACTTCTTCGTGAACGACGTCGAATGGCATTTGCGGGAGTTCAAGCTGCGGCGCAACTGCACGGCCCCAGCCGACGTGAGCACCTGCAGCTTGAGCTTCGAGCACGTCACGGTGAAGGAGAATCCGGCTGAAGAGCTGTTCGGCGGTACGCACCCTCGAAGTGACGCGTTCGTGACCAACTTCTTGAGTCAGGTTCCACTACTCGCTGCCAGCAACGTCAATCTGATCAAGATGAAGACGGGCGCCAATTTCAACGAATTCGAAAGCATCTCGCAGGCCGCGGCCGTGCGGTACGCTGCGCCCGGCGTCACCAATACGGCCACGCGTGATGCCATCAAGCAAAAGCTGACGAGCATCGGTTCGACGCTGACGGTCAACAACATCCTGGAGCGCGCCACGACGCAGACCTGTGCGGGGTGCCACCAGGTATCCAACGCGTTGCCGCTCGGCGGTGGCCTGACATGGCCGAGCACGAACGGGTTCGTGCACGTGGATGAGCAAAAGGCGCTATCGCCGGCGCTCACCACCACGTTCCTGCCAAGGCGCAAGGTCGTTCTCGAACGATTCATCAACGATCGTTGTGACGGCTCCACGCCAGCGCCCGTCGCCGAAGGCATGACCGTCGGCGGCAGCCCGGAAGGCGCCGCAAACTAGCAACTCAACTCGGACGCAGACGAGCTCAGGCCCGGTCCGCCCGCTCGCGGCTCAACGCTCGAAAGCGCCGGGGTCTGGCGGGCTGGGTCGCGAGCGTGACGCTCTGGAAGCGTCAGCGCTGAACGATGTCGGACAACCAGCTCGGATCCGCCGGGTGGGATTGCTCGATCTCCTCGGCCCAGGGCTCGTCCTGCAGGCGTTCGAAGTTCTCGGTGACGCGCTCGAAGTACGACGACGCCAGACCAGCATAGGCACGAGGTCCGGAGCAGCCCTCATTGATGACCACCATGAGGCGCGGCATGCCCGTCGCGACGTGGAGCACCTTGCCTACCGGTGTCCCGCCTTCGTCGGTTGGCTGTGTGTGGACGTCAGCCATGGTCGGGTCGAGCTCGACGCCGTCGAGGGAGTTGGAAAACAGCTTCGCGTACCAGCCCTCCGAGCCCGACGGCGAACCGCAGCCCTGCTGAATTTTAACCGCATCGTTGATGAAGGCGAGCATCTCGGGTGTGTACGCGGCGCCCGTGAGCTGATGCTCGGCCATGCTGCGCAAGCGTTCGGCGACGCTCCCCAAGCGCTCGAAGTAGTCCTTCGCGCCAGCGATCGGGTACGTCCCCGCAGCGAAACCGAGCCCGGCGAGCAGTGCCGTTCCTTGCTCGGCGTAGCGAGCGACCGCCCGGTAGAACTCGGGATAGGGGTCCACGAACGCATCGGGGAACTCACAGGTCGCGCCAGCCGTGTACGATTGCTTGGCATACAGCAGCGTGTCGTGACGAAGCTCGGCCCACGACGCGAGCTGCGTCGAAAGCAGACGTCGGCCCCAGGCTTCCGAACGAGCCACGGGCGGCAAGCCGCTGGCGTCACTGGCGAGGGTGGCAGCGTTGGGCGAGAGCGTGCGAATGGCACCGAGCCAGAGGTTGTAGAGGTTTGCCTGCCAGAACTCCTGAGGATGAGCGTCCGCCAGCAGGCGCATGCTGGCGAGCTCGGCAGCGTACGGGTAGGTCGTGAGCTCGCTCGCGAGGAGCTGTGCTGCCTGATCGTTGCCGAGCGCTGCATAACCGACGTCCAGGGGGCTTGGCAGCATGCGTTTGACCTGGCCTTGCTGGACGCGATCGTAGACCACGTTGGAAAAGACGTGGCTGTCGAGGACGTAGCGCTGACCGAGCAATGCGAACGAGGACGAGAGGGGCAGCGTGCCGGTGTGCTCCATGCCGTTGCGCATGATGTGGCTGGCGATTCGCTGAGTGCCGTAGCCGCCATCCACGATCGCCTGCGCGATGCGCTGGTCGGACACGTCCGTGAGCGCCGCGATCGAAGCCACACCGAGATCGGCGAGCAAGGCGTCGAGCTCGGAAAGCTGCATGTAGTCGTGCTCGCCCACGAAGGCGGTGACGGTGCGATCGATGCGGTCGAAGTGCTGGCGCAGCTCGGGACTCATCAGCTCGCGCAGCACGAGGGCCGCCTCCAGCTGAGGTCGACGGAAGACCTGGGAGCCGTCGGGCTGCGTCTCGAGCAAACGGAAATCGATACGGCCAAGCCACATCATGGCCTTGAAGTAGCGACTGAGCAGATCGCCATCGTTGTAGTGACCGCGGGGCTCGAACTGCGAGAAGTCTTCCTTGCGCTTGATCCCGAAGAGCGTGACCTCCTGGGCCCCAGAGGCGGCGAGCGCTTGTGCAACGAGCTTGCCGACCAGCGCGGCATCGCCGCCCGCCGCTGGAGTCACCACGCTGCCCTTCAGCAAGCTTTCCGCGACCGTGAGGTACGTGTCGGCGTCAGCGCGCGCCTGAGCTGGAAGCGCGCTCAGATCGGCAGAAGCGAGCCGCGCGCGCATACCGCTGAGCAGGCGTTGAAGCTCTGGGCTCAACGCGCCCCGCTCCAGCGACATGAGTAAAGCGTCGTAGGAGCGGTGAACGGCGAAGAGAATGGAGTCAGCGGAAACGTAAACGGGGAGGTCCTCGGCGTAGAGCGTCGCGTAGCCGTAAACGAAGCTCGGAAAGCGTTTGCGATCGACAATCACGAACCCCTGCCGTCCGAGCGTGGCGAGCTCCGCTGGCTGCAGCGCCAGCACCGAGCCCTGAATGGTCGCCAGCCCACCGATGCCTGCTGCGTCTGAAGTCGTATACGTGGGACTCGGCGCAAAGGCGGGGTTGGTCTTGGCGAGCAACTGCTGACTCGTGAGGGACTGCAGCGGCGCGAGCTGTTGGTCGAGGCTGGCGCGCTCCTCGCGAAGCGCCTGGGGAGCCGTCACCGCCACCAGCGTGCCGAGGCCGGCGTCGGGATGCGGCAACGGTCGTGTCGGCGCGCCGCCGCTGCCACCCGGTGCTCCAGCGGTGTGGTCGGGTGTTCCAGCTGTGCCGCCCGGTGCGCCGTCGGGCGCTCCAGGTGTGCCACTTGGTGCTCCGCTTGTGCCACCCGGCGCAGTGGCGCCGACAGCCGGGTCCGGCTGGCTGCATCCAGCATTGAGGAGGAAAACCGCGATCAACCAGCGCGCGCGTGAGGTTGCCATGTGTGCTCCGGGTCCAGCACAGCACGATGCGTGCCACGGTCCAGGCACAGCTCGACACGCGCCGGTTACGCCGCTGTCGCCCGAGCAGCGGAGATGTCGGGCACACGTCACCTCGCACCTTCGGGCATTCGTTAGAAGAGGCGCACCTTCGAACGGGAGCGTGACTCATGAATCGATTCGACGCAGTGCTAGTGGCGAGCGCGTTGTGCGGCGGTGTTTTCGGCTGTGGCGGGCCAGGCGATGGGCTCGCCGAGGACCTTGGAGCTGTCGAGCTACGGCTTGCCGACACGCCGGCTGACGCGCGCTGCCTTCGCATCGTCGTCGAGGGCGCGCGCTCCAAGACCAGCTTGCTCTCACTCACGCCCGGAAGCGCCGCTGACCTGCTGCTCGACCGCGTCCCGGTGGGTCTGGTCACGCTCGACGCGGCGGCATTCGACCTCGCATGCACCAGCGTGAGCGCGAGCTCCGTACCCGTGTTCGTCACCGAATCGCCGATTGCGCTCCGCGTGTCGACGACCGGTGTGTCGCAGGTTCGAATCCACCTCGTCCGCAACGGACGCCTGGGGATCGACGTCGACTTCAGCGAGGCGGAGGCTGCGGATCACTTGCCGCTCGAGCTGGCGGTCATCGGTGACGCGCCCTACGGCGCCGAGCAGGTGGAAAGCTTCGGCAGGCTCGTGGAGCACATCAACCAGCAGCCCCAGATCGACGGCGTCGTTCACGTCGGCGACATCAAGAACGGC
>DASQDA010000439.1:0-6028 GCA_035634435.1 Polyangiaceae bacterium | reverse complement strand
CCGCCGGGGATCAGGGCCTCGAACAGCTCGCCAAGCACTTTTGGCAGCGTGGCGCGGGGGACGTGGAAGAGCGATGCGTTGGCAAAGACGCCATCGAACGAGCGCGCAGGGAGGTCCAGATTGAAGAAGCTCTGGTGGAGGACGGGACAGCCCGAGTGCGCTCGCGCCATGCTCACGAACGCTGCCGAGCCATCGAGCCCCACCGCGTCGTGACCCCGCGCTTTGAACGTGAGCAGATCCCGGCCGGGCCCGCAGCCGAAGTCCAGTATGCGACGTGGAACTGGCGGCCCGAGTGCCGTCAGCAGGGCCGAGATATTCTGCGTCACGTCGTGGTCGCGTGTGCCTTCCCAGAAACGCTGCGCGTTTTGCTCGTAGTGGCCGAGTGTACGTTCGGCAATCGCGTCGAGCGAGGGCTTCGAGGACAAGCACGCGGAGCCTACACCGGAAGCCCGCACCGCGCATGGCGCAGTCAGGCCTCGAGCTGCCGCAAAGCGTCGTCGAAGGCCGCTATTACTTCAACTACTTCGCTCAACGGATTGGGGTAGTGCGGCGCCAGGCGGACGAGCCCTTCGGGCATGCTGGCGACGACGCCCCGTGCTCTCAGCGCTGCGACGACGTCGATCGCGCGCAAATGGGAGGGTGGCCGCAGTGACAAGATGCCCGATCGACGTTCCGGCTGCCGCGCTCGTAGGCTCGTGAAGCCGCGCGCGACAAGCTCTGGCTCGAGAGCGTCCAGGTAGGCGTTTACATGGCTGCAAATGGCGCCGGGGCCGAGCTGCAACAGGGGTTCGATGGCGGCGCCGAGCGCTGCGTAACCGAGCGCGTTGACCGAAGCGCCTTCCAGGAAGCGAATGGCCGCCTGAATCGGGCGGTCGTAGCGGAGCTCGCCCGGTCCCTCCATCAGGAAGCGCAGGGGATCCTCATGGCTGAGCCAGCCTGCCGTCCTGGGTATGAGCCTGCGAGCACACGCGGGCGCAGCGTAAAGAAAGCCCGCGCCCTCTACGCCCATGAGCCATTTGTGAGCGCCGCAGGTGAGATAGTCGAGGCCGAGGGCTTCAACGTCCAGTGGCACGATGCCGCAGGCTTGAATCGCGTCGACGGCCAGCTCTGCTCCGTGTTGTTTACAGAGCTGCGCGATGCGCTCGAGCGGCATGCGGAGGCCGCTCTGGAATTGCACGGCGCTGACCGCAACGAGTCGCACGCCGCCAGCGAGACGCGTGGCGAGCGGCAGCAGGAAGGAGTCCTCGTCTTCAACGGCGTCTGCCAAAGAAATGAAGTGGATGCGGAGACCGAAGAGCTCCGCGGCGCGTTGCCAGGGGGTCACGTTCGCGGGGAACTCGCCGCTGAAGAGCACCACTTCGTCATCGCTGCGCCAGGGCAGTGACAGGGCCAGGTCGCGGATTCCGAAGGTGGTGCCCGGGACGAGGGCGAGATTTTCGCCAGCGGTACCGATGAGCTGCCCGAGCGAGTGGCGTAAGTCGTCGCGCTGCTGCGACATTAACGCAAAAGCCCCGTTCCCAAGCTCTGCGTACGTTTGCAGCACTGCCGCCACGGCGCTTCGCACGGCAACGGAGGGCGGCGCCACCGACGCATAAGCCAGGTAGTTGCGGGGAATGGCTAGCCGCTGCGTCCCTTCACCCAGCGCGCTGCTCGCAGAGGCGGACATGCGTCGGGCAGCCTAGGAGAGCGCCCCCGCCACGGCAAGTGACGTGGCGGCCACGAGGCGCGCGCAGCGGGCCCGCTGGCACGCGGTGCATTGCCTCACTGAGGCGCCAGCGATGGCGCAGGCGGCGCACGCCTGTCACGTCGGTCGCGGTAATAGCGCCCCACGCGGGCAGGCAAGACCGCAGTTGAGCACAACCTTGCTGGCTGGTTCGCCGCTTGCAGTAACGTCGCCGATCGGCACGCTGCCGATGGGCTGAGGCGCGGCCGACGGCGCCAGTACGGAGCTAGGATGCAAACACAACGAATGGCCGCCGGCGGCTCGAGCTCACGTCGAGCGGGGAGCCGACGCGAGTGGCAGCTTCAAGAAGGGCGGAGCCTGGGCCCCAGTCGCTCTTCTGCTCGGGATGGCGGCGAGGGGCGAGCCAAGGGCCTAGGTTGGTTCAGCATCGGGTTGGGTCTCGCTCAGATCCTGGTACCAGGTGAGATCGCGCGTCTGATCGGTGCCCGCGACGACGAGCGCACACGCAAGACGCTGCAGGGCATCGGCTTTCGTGAGGTCACCAGCGGCATTGGCATTCTGACGCAGCCGCGGCCCGCAGGCTGGTTATGGTCACGCGTAGCCGGTGACCTGATGGACCTGGCGCTACTTGGCAAGACGCTGAACACCCCGCACGCCGACCGCTCGCGCGTGGCTGCGGCCACAGCAGCCGTCGTGGGCGTGGCGGTGCTCGATACCATGAGCGCGCTCCAGCTGAGCAATGGCAATGGTCAGTCGCACGCCGGCAACGGCACGCACGGCCTGCTCTCCCGCGGCAAACGCGCGGTAAAGGCTGCGCTGCCGCACGCTGGGGTCGAGGTGAAACGGGCCATCACCATCAATCTGCCGCCGCACCAGGTGTATGCCTTCTGGCACGATTTTCAGAACCTGCCGCGCTTCATGGCGCACCTAGAGTCGGTCGAGGTGCTGGACGGTCGCTCGCGCTGGCGCGCCAAGGCGCCAGTCGGCATGACCGTGGAGTGGGAGGCTGAAGTGGTGGAGGACCGCCCGAACGAGATGATTGCGTGGCGCTCGCTGCCCGGTACGCTCGTGCCGAACCAAGGCTCCGTTCGCTTCATGCCGGCGCCAGGTGGGCGCGGCACCGAAGTGTTCGTCGAGCTGCGCTACGAGCCGCCAGGAGGCGCGGTCGGTGCGGCCATTGCCAAGCTGTTCGGGGAGGAACCCAGCCAGCAGGTCGCGGGTGACCTGCGCCGCCTGAAGCAGGTATTGGAGACCGGCGAAGTGATGCATTCGGACGCGAGCGTGCACCGCGGAGCGCACCCGGCGCAGCCCTCTTCCTCGGCTGGGAAGAACGGAAATGGAAGCTCGGTGACGTCATGAAAGCAAACTGTTGGATGGGCAAGAAGAACGTGCAGGTGCGCGACGTTCCCGATCCGAAGATCCTCAATACGCACGACGCCATCGTGCGCATCACCAGCACTGCCATCTGCGGCTCGGACTTGCACCTTTTCAACGGCTTCGTCCCCACCATGGAAAAAGGGGACGTCCTAGGTCACGAGTTCATGGGTGAGGTGGTCGAGGTCGGCTCGAGCGTGAAGAACCTCAAGATCGGCGATCGCGTGGTGGTGCCGTTTCCTATTGCCTGCGGCAAGTGCGGCTCCTGTGAACGCAGCATGTTTTCGCTGTGCGAAAACTCGAACCCCAACGCGTGGATGGCCGAGAAGATGTGGGGGTACTCCCCGTGCGGCATCTTCGGCTACTCGCATCTGCTCGGCGGTTTCGCTGGTGGGCAGGCGGAGTATGCGCGCGTCCCGTTTGCAGACGTCGGTCCGCTCAAGGTGCCCGCCGGGCTGACTGACGAGAAGGTGCTCCCGCTGGCGGACATTTTCCCGACGGCTTACATGGGCGCCGAGATGTGCGACATTCAGCCGGGACAGGTCATCGCCATCTGGGGTGCCGGCCCGATCGGTCTCTTGGCGGCGTCGAGCGCGCGTCTCTTAGGCGCTGAGCGAGTCATCGTCATCGATCGGTTCCCCTACCGGCTGCAGATGGCCAAGGACCGGGCGGGCGCAACGGACGTCATCAACTACGAAGAGGTGGACGACGTGCAAGAGGCTCTCAAGGAGCTGACGGGCGGTCGTGGTCCAGACGCTTGCATCGATGCCGTTGGCCTCGAAGCGCACGCGCACGGTCCCATGTACGCCTACGATCGAGCCAAGCAGGCCTTGATGATGGAGCCGGACCGCCCGATTGCGTTGCGCGAGGCCATTCTTTCCTGTCGCAACGGCGGGATCATCTCGGTCGTTGGTGTGTATGGCGGCTTCGTCGACAAGTTCCCGATGGGAGCGGTCGTCAACCGCTCGCTGACCATCAAGAGCGGACAGTGCCACGTGCATCGGTACCTGCGGCCCTTGCTGGAGCGTATCGAGCGCGGTGAGATCGACCCAAGCTACGTTTTCACGCATAGCTTGCCGCTGGCGGACGCGGCGCGGGGCTACGACTTGTTCAACAACAAGCTCGACAACTGCGAGAAGGTCATTCTCAAGGCGGCCTGAGGGCCACAAAAGCAAAGGAGCGGCCGCGCAGCGTGCGCGGTCGCTCCCAGCTTCGCAGTCGTCGCGCGAGCTTACTTGCGAGCGGCGGCTTCCTTGGCCAGCTTCTCGCGGTACTTCTTGATCATCTCTTCCTGCTCCTGCTTCGGTCCGGGCGAGTAGCGCGCAAACTCCATGGTGACGTTGCCCTTGCCCTGCGTCGCCGAGCGCAAGTCCGTCGAGTAGCCGAACATGGCGTTCAGCGGGACCTCGCAGGTGACCGTCACGTTGTCCGAGCTGACCGTCTCCAGGATCACGCCGCGGCGCTGATTGACCTGACCGACCACGGAGCCCTGAAACTCCACCGGCGCCTCGATCTCCACCTTCATGATGGGCTCGAGAATGGTGGGCTTGGCGGCCCCGTACGCATCACGGAAGCCCATCAGAGCGGCCGTCTTGAAGGCCATTTCGGACGAGTCGACCGCGTGGTGCTGACCATCCGTTACGGTGCAACGCACGCCAACCACGGGGAAGCCGATCAAGCTGCCGCGCTTGATGCCCTCCTTGAAGCCCTTGTCGCACGCCGGAATGTACTCGCGAGGAATCGAGCCGCCGACGACCTCGTCGACGAACTCATAGGGCTCGACAGCGTCGGCAGGGAGCGGCTCCATGAAGCCGTTCACGCGTGCAAACTGCCCCGAGCCGCCGGTCTGCTTCTTGTGCGTGTAAGCGATCTCGCTCTTTTGCGTGATGGTTTCGCGGTACGCGACCTGAGGCTTTCCGGCGATCACGTCGCAGTTGTACTCGCGACGCATGCGCTCCATGTAGATGTCGAGGTGCAGCTCGCCCATGCCGCTGATGATGGTCTGCTGTGACTCCTCGTCCTGGTGCACGCGGAAGGTGGGGTCTTCCTTGGTGAAGCGGTTGAGCGCCTTCGAGAAGTTGGCTTCCGAAGTGCGATCCTTGGGCGCTACGGCCAGCGAGATGACAGCCGCTGGCACGTGCATGGAAGTCAGCGTCACGTTCATCTTGCCGTCGGTGAAGGTCTCACCCGAGCTCGCCTCGACGCCGTAGAAGGCGACGATGTCGCCGGATTCGGCGCTCTGGATCTCTTCGCGATCGTCCGAGTGCATGCGGAACATGCGGGGAACCCGCACTTTGCGCATCTCGTTGCTGATGTTGTAGATGGTGTCGCCCGAGGTGACGGTGCCCTGGTAGACCCGGAAGTAGGTCAGCTGCCCGTATTTGTCCTGCTGCAGCTTGAAGGCGAGCCCGATGAACGGCTTCGTCGGGTCGGAGTCGACCACGATCTTTTCCTCGTTCTTGGTCTGATCGTGGGCCTCGTTCACGACCTCCTTGGGGTTGGGCAGGTAGTGGAGGACGCCATCGAGCAAGAGCTGCACGCCCTTATTGCGGAACGCCGAGCCGCACATGACTGGCGTCATCTTCAAAGCCAAGGTCGCGCGGCGGATGGCGGCGCGCAGCTCGTCGTTGGAGACGGGCTCCTCGTTGATGAACTTTTCAGCGAGCTCGTCGTCGACGTCGGCGACCTGCTGGATGATCTCCTGGCGGGCTTCGCTGGCGCGCGCGGTGAGCTCCGGCGGGATGGCGGCCTCGCGGATGATTTCGCCGTCTTCACCGTCGAAGTAGATGGCCTTGCCCTCGATGGGATCGATGATGCCCTGGAACTGATCCTCGGCTCCGATCGGCACCTGCAGCTTGACCGGGTGATGACCGAGCTTCTCCTTGAGCATGTCGGAGACGCGCTCATAGTTCGCGCCGGGGTTGTCCATCTTGTTGACGAACGCGAGGCGCGGCACCGTGTACCGCTTCA
>DASQDA010000438.1:0-3306 GCA_035634435.1 Polyangiaceae bacterium | reverse complement strand
CACTGAGCCTGCTCGAGTTTGGCGAAGGCCGGGACTACAATTTCTTTGCCTGGGTCGATTCTACCTGCCAGGGCACGCTGCTCGCCGTCGTCTCGTTGATGCGGAACGAGGGGGTAGAGCTGCGCCTGTTGAAGCCTGCGTTGCTGCCCGCACCCGACGCGCCGCCCGAACGCCGTCCGGGATTCGGCCTCTTCCATTTGCGCCGCGAAGAAGCTGGCTGTGACTTCTGAGCACCCCAAGCTGGTTCTTGGTATCGAGACCTCGTGCGACGAGACCTGCGCGGCCGTTGTCGACGGGACGGGGCTCGTCTTGAGCGACGTGGTGCAGACGCAGATCGCGGTGCACGCCCCTTACGGAGGCATCGTGCCCGAGCTCGCCGCGCGCGATCATCTGCGGTACGTGCGTCCGGTCATCGAAGCCGCCGCCGAGCGCGCGCGCGTGTCGCTCGGACAGCTGGATGCCATCGCGGTCACGTGCAGACCGGGCCTCACTGGTGCGCTGCTGGTAGGCGTCCAGGTGGCGCAGGGGTTGGCGTTTGCTCTCGGGCGGCCACTGCTCGGTGTCGATCACCTGCAAGGGCATCTGCTTGCCGGATTCCTGCGCTATCCCGAGCTGGAGCTCGACGCGCCTCCGGCCTTCCCCTATGTGGCGCTGCTGGCCTCTGGTGGACATACCGCGCTCTACCGTCTCGATGGTCCCGCCGTTGCCCAGGTGACGGAGCTTGGGGCGACGCGCGACGATGCCGCCGGGGAGGCCTTCGACAAGGTCGCCAAGCTACTGGGTCTGGGTTACCCCGGCGGACCGGTGATCGATCGCCTCGCTCGGGAGGGAGACCCGACGCGCGTCGAGCTCGGCTGGCCCATGCGCGGGCGTGGCTCGCTGGAGTTCAGCTTTTCGGGGCTGAAGACCAACGTCGCGCGCTACGTCGAACAGCATGGCCCAGCGGCAGATGACCAATGCCTGCGCGACCTATGCGCCGCCTTCCAGCAACGCGTGGTGTCGACGCTGGTGCAGAAGGCGATGGCTGCCGTCGAGCGCGAGCAAGTCTCGACCCTGGTGCTGGGCGGAGGAGTGGCAGCGAACCGCGAGCTACGCGCGAGCGCGGCTGCGGCGTGTGAGCAACGGGGCGCCCGTCTCGTAGTGCCGCCGCTCTGCGCCTGCACGGACAACGCGGCCATGATTGCGTACGCGGGCATGGTGCGCCTGCTCGCCGGCGAAGACGACACTGGGCGCATCCAGACGAGCCCCAACACGGCGCTTCCCCGCGTTACGGTGAAGGGTGGTGGAACGAGGCCTGCCAAGGGCGTCGTAGCGGGTTAGGACAACGCGCAGACGAAATCATGCCACAGTGGCGACGTGCTGCGCGCCGTCATCTTCGATATGGATGGACTCCTCGTGGATTCGGAACCGCTCTGGGTTCGAGCCGAAATCGAGGTCTTCGGCGAGCTCGGCCTGGTGCTCGGCGCAGGCGACTGCGCAAAGACGAAAGGTCTCCGCGTCGACGACGTCGTTGGCTATTGGCACGCTCGTTATGCATGGGAGCAGTCGCTCGCATCCGTGGAGGCGCGACTCGTGGAGCGCGTCGCACGACTTATCCGCGACGAAGGCCGAGCGCTGCCGGGTGTTGCGGCCGCTATGCAAGTCGCGCGAGCCGACGGGCGCCTCGTGGCGCTCGCTTCTTCTTCCCCGAGCGTGATCATTCAGGCGGCACTCGAACGGCTAGGGCTCGTTACGGCGTTCAACGTGGTGCAGTCGGCGGAGACGGAGCCATTCGGCAAACCGCATCCCGGAATCTTCCTGCACGCAGCGGAACGCCTCGGCGTCTCCCCGCTCGAGTGCCTCGTGCTCGAGGACTCACTCACGGGCGTCATCGCGGCGAAGGCTGCCCGCATGGTCTGCGTTGCCGTGCCGTTCGACTATCCAAACCACGAAAGCCGTTTCGTGCTCGCAGACGCGGTTGTCGGGTCGCTTGTGGACGTAACCTCCACCCTGCTCGCGCAGCTCGGCGATCCCATGGCAACGCCCAGCTCGCCGTGGAGCCCCTCTTCCTAGCGCACGGAAGCGCTCCTCCCCACGTGCGCAACCGCGCGTGTCGAAGTGATGACTATTTCCCAAGCGCCCCGCTTCGTCTAGGCACAAGAGAACGCGCGGAGCCAAACGTTGCGCGCGTTCGCGAGCGCCGGAGCATTGGCGCAACGCGGCAACCGCCGCACGGGCGACCGCGCGACGCATCCCTCGAGACCGCAAGTGAGCGCCGACTCGCGATGTCGATCGCGGGCGAGGAAGGACGAAGTTGGACTCTGTACCCTACACGTTCTACGTGTCGATCGCGCTGGCGACGGTTTTCCTGCTGTCTTCGGTGCTCGGGTTCGCGGCCTGCCACGACCGACTGACCCGACGAGACCTCACGGTACCTCCGGAGGTGAGCGGCCCGAGGCGTTTGGTGTCGGCACTATCGGCAATGGCGATCGGGCGTAAGACACCTCGATTCCGGCGTCGCACGCGCTGGCTGTGGCGGCTAGTGGCGACGTTGGCCACCTTAGTGGCTTCGACCGCCATTCTACCGACTCAGCTCGATTCAGCGGGTCACGCCACCGTTGCCCGTCAAGTAGCCGCGAGCGGCGTTGCGGGTGTAGAGAGAACGGGCACACCAATTCAGGATGTATTACCCGGCACCGTACGCATGTCGGTCAAGGACGGACTGGCTGCGGGGCTTGCCTGGTGCTGGGGCGGCGCAGCGGTGGCTGGCGCTCTCATTGCGGCAATGGTTCGCGTGGTCTCCGCAGCCGAACAGCCGAGCGCGTCCGGCGATCTGTCCGCATTCGCGTGTGGGGCTGCCATGGTGATCATCGCGTTCGGCATGACAGTGGCGCGCTACCTGTTCGAGGCTCGCCTGCAGGAAGCGGATCGATCCGTCCTCGACCCGTCGCGCTCACTGCATGCCAATGCGTTGGCAGGCATTCGCCGCGGCGGTCTGGAGCCACTCGTGCTGCAAACGCATCCTCTCAATCGCCTGCCGAGGTGGCTCGTCGTCGTGCTGCTTGGCGCGGGCGCCAGCATTGGTTCACAAGTTCTGTCCAGTCTCATCTGGAGGCTCGAGTGGGACCTGGCAAGCTCCGCTCAGTCACTGCTCTGCTCACCGCGGGGCGCACAGCCGTTCTACACTGACCCCATCTGTGGTCATCCGCGGGATCTACTGCTGCGGTTCACGATGGCGAATGCCCCTGCCTACCTGGGCATCAACACGCTGGCGTTCTTCATCGTCGTGTACTTGTTGCTACCCAGAGAGGGTCAGAGCGCCAGGTT
>DASQDA010000437.1:0-15123 GCA_035634435.1 Polyangiaceae bacterium | reverse complement strand
GTCGCGCAGCACCGTGCTCTTGCCGAGCTTGACGGAGCACTATGGCCGCGCGCTCGAAGCCAAGCAGATCAACGTGGCGCGGGAGCCGTCGGCGATCATCCTCATTGCCATGGGCAGGCGGCTGCCGCTGTCGCTGCCGACGCTCTCGCCTCTGCTGCTCGCCGCTGCCGAAAGCGTGCGTTCACGCCTGCTCGAGTTTCTGGGTGACTCGCTCGTTCTGCTTCCTGAGCCGCACACGGAGGCGGACCGCAAGCGTCGGCACCGCCATCAGCGCGTCATCATGCAACAGCTCTTCGACCTCTTCGAGGCCGAGCCGGAGACCGCGGCCGAGGTCGACCGGCGGATAGCGCTGTTGAACGACGACACGGACGCGCTGGATGAGCTCATTCAGCGACAGCATTACCGGCTGGCTCATTACCGCATTGCCCGCTACGACCTGGATTACCGGCGCTTCTTCGACATCAACGACCTTGCAGCGCTGTTGATGCACGATCCTGTGGTCTTCGAGCGGACCCACGCGTTGGTGTTCGACTGGATCAACAAGGGCGAGCTTGGCGCGTTGCGGGTCGATCATCCTGACGGTCTGCGCGACCCCGCTGAGTACTTTCGAAAGTTGCGCGCCGGCCGCGACGATTTGTGGATCATCGCCGAAAAGATCCTCGAACCGGGCGAGCAGCTGCCGGACGATTGGCCCGTCGATGGCACGACTGGATACGACTTCTTGAACGTGATGGGCGGTCTCTACGTCGACGTCGAGGCCGAGCCAAAGCTCACGGAGCTGTATCGCGATTTCCTGGGGCTGGCCGAAGCGCCCAGCTTCGCGGAGGAAGTTCACGCCGCCAAACGGTCGGTGCTCGACGAGCTACTGGCCTCCGATCTCTGGCGCCTGACGCGGCTGTTTCAGCGGATTTGCGCTTCCAAGCGGCGACATCACGATTTCGCTCACGAAGAGCTGCGTCGCGCGTTGCGCGAGGTGATCGCGTGTCTGCCGGTCTACCGGACGTACGTGCGTCCGCAAGCGGCCGTGCGCGAGTTCGACCTGCGAACGGTGACCGACGCGGTAGCCGCTGCGGGGCGGCAACGCGTCGATCTGGACGCCGAGCTTCTCGGGTTCTTGCAGGAGCTGCTGAGCGGCAAGTGCCTCTCGGAGCTGGAATGGGACTTCGTCAGCCGCTTTCAGCAACTCTCGTCGGCAGCCATGGCCAAGGGCCTGGAGGATACCGCGTTCTACCGCTACATGCGCCTGACCTCACTCAACGAGGTGGGCGGCGACCCGGCCAAGTTTGGCACCGGGCTCGACGAGTTCCACGACTACTGCGTCGATCTGCAGCGTCGCTGGCCGAACACGATGATCGCGACCACGACGCACGACACGAAGCGCAGCGAGGATGCGCGCCTGCGCATCTCCGCGCTATCGGAGGTCCCGGACGCCTGGGCCGCGTCCGTGCGCGACTGGTCCTCGCGTGCGGCTGCGCACCGCAAACGAGGTCTGCCCGACCCGGCGACGGAGTACCTGGTCTGGCAAACGCTGGTGGGTACCTTCCCGATCAGCGAGCAGCGTCTGCTCACGTATCTCGAGAAGGCCATGCGCGAAGCCAAGCTGACAACTTCGTGGCTCAACCAGGATGCCGATTACGAGGCAGCGGTGCTCGGCTTTGCCAAGGGCGTGCTCGCCGACACCGAGCTCATGGCCAGCGTGCGTGAGTTCGTGAGTGGCTTGCTTCCCGCCGCCCGGTACTCCTCCTTGTCCCAAACCTTGATCAAGCTGACCGCCTGCGGCGTACCCGATATCTACCAGGGCTCCGAGCTGTGGGACACGCGGCTCACCGATCCGGACAACCGCGGCGCGGTCGACATCGCCCAGGCACAAAAGCTGTTGAGCGTCGCGCGGCACGCTTCTGCACCCCAGGTGCTCGATCGCTCCGACGACGGCTTGCCCAAGCTCTGGCTCCTGATGCGCGTTCTCGAGGTCCGAGCGCGTCGCCCCAATCTGTTTGCCGCCGAGGCGCAGTATCGTCCGTTACACGCAGAGGGCCTGCACGCCGCACGCGCCCTGAGCTACGCGCGCGGTGACCAGATGGTGGTCATCGCTCCGCGACTCTGGTCCCGTGTGTTGAGCGAAGGATGGGGGGACACCCGACTGTCACTTCCCAAGGGGCGGTTTCGCAACGTGTTCGATCGCGACGCCAGCTACACTGGCGAGGTTGCGCTTGCAGAGGCGCTGCGAAGCTTCCCGGTGGCTCTGCTCATTCAAGACGAGGCAGGATGAACGGTCCGAGATTGTGGGCACCCGAAGCGAAACGGGTCGAGCTAGTGTCGCGCGGCGAACGCACTCTGCTCACGCGCAAGGCCGACGGCATGTGGGTGCTTGCGCAGCCGCTGCCGCCCGGCACCGACTACGCGTTCTCGGTAGACGGAGGCCAGCCGCTGCCTGACCCGCGCTCACGCGAGCAGCCTGAAGGCGTGCATGGGCCGTCGCGCTGGGTGGGGACAGACTTTGCCTGGACGGACCAAGCCTTTCGCGCGCCGCCGCTGGGCTCAGCCGTCATTTACGAGCTGCACGTGGGCACTTTTTCCACCGACGGCACGTTCGAGGGCGTCATCGAGCGGCTCTCTCACCTGCAGAAGTTGGGCATCACGCACGTCGAGCTGTTGCCCGTTGCGGAGTTTCCCGGCTCGCGTGGCTGGGGCTACGACGTCGTGGACCTCTATGCTCCCCACCACGCCTACGGTGGGTCGCAAGGCTTGAAGCGGCTGGTCGACGCTTGTCACGCTCGCGGGCTCGCGGTGTTGCTCGACGTCGTCTACAACCACCTGGGTCCGGACGGCAATTACCTGCCGAGCTACGGCCCGTACTTGACCGACGCTTACAAGACGCCCTGGGGCTCGGCGGTCAACCTGGACGGCCCGCATTCCACGCCGGTGCGTCGCTTTTTCATCGACAACGCATTGCATTGGCTGTCTGAATATCACTTCGACGGTTTGCGGTTGGACGCCGTACACGCGCTGTACGATCATTCGGCGCTGCATTTTCTGCAGCAGATGGCCGAAGAAGTCGCGCTGCTCTCGGACCAGCTGGCGAAGCCGCTCGTGCTCATCGCGGAGAGCGACCTCAACGACCCGCGGCTGGTGCGCCCGCGTGAGGCCTCCGGTTTCGGTCTCGACGCTCAGTGGTGCGACGACCTGCACCACACGCTCCACAGCTTGCTCACGGGCGAACGCCAGGGCTATTACGAAGACTTCGGTCAGATCGCGCAGCTCGCGCGCGCCCTGGAGAATGGCTACCTTTACGAGGGTCAGTACAGCGCGCACCGCAAGCGCAATTTCGGCTACCCCTTCGGAGATCTGTCGCGTCGACGGTTGGTGACCTTTCTGCAGAACCACGATCAGGTCGGCAACCGCGCCCGCGGTGAGCGGATTGGCCACCAGACGTCTGCGCGGCGCGTCCAGCTGGGTGCGGCGTTGGTGTTGCTCGGCCCTGCAGTGCCGATGCTCTTTCAGGGCGAAGAGTGGAACGCGAGCGCGCCTTTCCAGTACTTCACGGATCACCAGGATGCCAAGCTCGGCGATGCGGTACGAGAAGGGCGGCGGCGGGAGTTTGCTGCCTTCGGCTGGGCGCCGGAAGACGTGCCCGACCCCCAGGCAGCGGCAACCTTCGAGGCCTCGCGGCTCGACTTCTCGGAAATCGAAGCGCCGCAGCACGCGCACATGCTCGCTTTCTACCGGGAGCTCATCAGCATCCGGCGCAGGCGGCCCGAGTTTCTGCCAGGCCGCGTCCGCGTGCGTTTCGATGAAGCTGCGGGCTGGTTGGTGATGCAGCGGGACCAGAGCAGCGTGGCCGTGAACTTCAGCAACGAGCAGCGGCGTGTGGCGGCGTTCGATGTCACGCCGACAGGCGATCCGAGGCTGCTGTATGCGACGGAGGGGGCGCGCTTGCAGGGCTCAGAGATCTTCTTGCCTGCCGAGTCCCTCGCGGTGATTGTGTGCGCGCCTGACGCGGAGGGTCTGCCTTGACCGATGACGTTTTCCGGGTTCTGCCTGGCAATCCCTACCCGCTCGGCGCCACCTGGGACGGCCAGGGCGTAAACTTCGCGCTGTTCTCCGAGAACGCCACTTCGGTCGACCTGTGTCTGGTGGATGAGGACGGCCGCGAGGACCGCGTGCCGCTGATCCAGCGCACGGCGTTCGTGTGGCACGCCTACGTGCGCGGCGTCCAGCCGGGGCAAATGTATGGTTACCGGGTTCACGGGCCCTATGAGCCCGGACGCGGTTTGCGCTTCAACCCCAATCTGCGCTTGCTCGATCCATATGCGAAAGCGGTCGCCGGGGTCGAAGACTATTCGCGTGGCGCCTTTGCTTACAAGCTCGGCAACGTGCTCGAAGACCTGGCGCCGACGGACGTGGATGGCACGGGCGCACCGCTTGGCGTGGTGATCGACCCGAGCTTTGATTGGGAGGGCGACAAGGCCCCGGCCGTGGCCTTTCACGAAGAGGTCATCTACGAGGCACACGTCAAGGGTCTGACGCAGGCGCACCCCGAGGTTCCACCCGAGCAGCGCGGCACCTACGAAGGCATCATGCACCCCGCCGTCATCGGGCACTTGCAGAAGCTCGGCATCAACACGCTCGAGCTGATGCCCGTTCACCAGTTCGTGGACGACCAGACGCTCCTCGATCGCGGTCTACGCAACTACTGGGGCTACAACAGCATCGGTTTCTTTTCGCCGGACGTTCGCTACCGACGTGGCACCGAGCGCGGCGCCGAGGTCAGGCAGTTCAAGGAGATGGTGAAGCGCCTGCACCGCGCCAACATCGAGGTGGTGCTCGACGTCGTCTACAATCACACCGCCGAGGGCAACCACCTGGGCCCGACGTTCAGTTTCAAGGGCATCGACAACCCCACCTACTACCGCCTCGTCGCCGAAGACCCCCGCTACTACTTCGACTACACCGGCACCGGCAACACCTTCAACGTGCGCCACCCGCAGACCCTGCAGCTGATCATGGATTCACTGCGCTACTGGGTGCTCGAGATGCACGTCGATGGGTTTCGGTTCGATCTCGCGTCGACCCTGGCGCGCTCGCTGCACGAGGTGGATCGCCTTTCGAGTTTCTTCACCGTCATTCATCAAGACCCCGTGCTCAGCCAGGTGAAGCTCATCGCGGAGCCCTGGGACGTAGGTGAGGGGGGGTACCAGGTCGGCAACTTCCCCGTGAAGTGGGCCGAGTGGAACGGGCGTTATCGCGACAGCATCCGGCGCTTCTGGAAGGGCGAGGGCGGCGAGGCGGCGGAGCTCGGTTACCGCCTGACGGGCAGCAGCGATCTGTACGAGAACGAGGGTCGACGTCCCTATAGCAGCGTCAACCTGGTGACGGCTCACGACGGCTTCACCCTGCGCGATCTGGTCTCGTACGAGCAGAAGCACAACGAGGCCAACGGCGAAGACAACCGTGACGGCGCCGACGACAACACGTCGTTCAACTGCGGCGTGGAGGGCGAGACGGACGACCCGGAAGTCCGCGAGCTCCGCGCCCGGCAGCAACGCAACCTGCTGGCCACGTTGCTGCTCTCGCAAGGGACACCGATGCTCGTCGGTGGCGACGAGATGGGGCGCACGCAGCGCGGCAACAACAACGCCTACTGCCAGGACAACGAGATCAGCTGGCACGACTGGCGCTGGGACGATGAACGTCGAACCTTGTTCGAGTTCACCTCTAAGCTCATCCACTTGCGGCTCGCGCACCCGGCGCTGCATCGCGCAATGTTCTTCAAGGGGCGACCCATCCGCGGTGAGGGCGTGCACGACCTCTTGTGGTTCCGGCACGACGGCGAGCTGATGCACGATGACGACTGGTCCAATCCCATCACGGCGAGCTTTGCCATGTTCCTTTCCGGTCAGGGTCTGGAACACGTGGATGTCGGCGGCAACAGCGTCGTTGACGACGACTTTCTCATCCTGCTCAACGGCTCGGAGGTCGACTTGCCGTTCAAGATTCCCAGCGAGCTCGGCAATGGCGTGGCCTGGGAGCTCGTCGTCGATACCGAGCTGCCGGGCGCGGAAGGATCGGCGACCTGCGGCCAGGAAGTGGTGCTGAAGAACCGCTCGCTGAAGGCCTATTGCCGGCGCCGGCCCGAAACGGGCAGCTGATTCGCCTCGGCCAGGCTTCGGCGGCTCGCCGAGTCTGGTTATAGTCGAACGATGCCGTTGCTCGAGGAGACATTCGTGGGTCCGCATGTCAGCCAGCGCCTCGCCTGGATGAACCCCCCGGCGACCTTCACACTTGGCGCCGGCGGGCTCGAGTTACAGCCTTCCGCGGGCACCGACTTGTGGCAGCGCACGCATTACGGCTTCAGGGTGGACACCGCGCACGCGCTACTGGCGAAGGCCGCGGGGGACTTCATCGTGGAGACCTCGCTCGCGTTCGAGCCTCTCCATCAATACGACCAGGCGGGACTGCTCGTGCGTCTGTCGCCTGATTGCTGGTTGAAGACGTCCATCGAGTTCGAGGGTGGCGTCGAGCCGAGCCGCCTGGGTGCAGTGGTCACCAATCGAGGCTGGTCCGACTGGTCGACGCAGAGCGTACCCGCAGCGGTTCGCAGCGCTCGATACCGCGTCCGCCGTCGCAGCGGGGACTATCTCGTCGAGCACGCGACGCACGAGGGTGAATGGGTGCAACTGCGCCTGGCACACCTCGAAGAGGACGACGGACACACGCCGGTCTACGCCGGCATCTATGCGTGCTCGCCGAAACGAGCGGGTTTATCGGTCCGCTTTCATTGGTTACGCCTGCAGGACGCCGACGAGCCGGCGTAAGGCGCCGATTGGCGGCCTCATGGCCCCAGCCCGTGGCACACCAGATCGACAACGAGTGGACGATGATCCGAGGCCAGCCGCGACAACCGATCCCCGGGCACGTGGACCCGCTCCACCGCGAGCGCGTCGGAGATGAAGACGTGGTCGATACGGATGAACGGCAAGAGCGCGGGGAAGGTGCGCTGTGGACGGCCGCCGCTCGCGAGTAGCTGAGCGTCCTTCATGCGACCGCGAAAGGCTTCATACACGGACGAGCGCGGCACGGCGTTCAGATCACCGCAAAAGACAGCGTGGTCGCCCAGCAGAGGGCTCGCCAACCATTGCTCGCCAAGAAGGCTCTGTGTCTGCAACCAGCGTTCACGCCGACGCAGCGCCAGGTGCGTGTTGAGCACGTCCAAGGGTCCCCAGGGAAAGTCCACTACCACCCATTGTGCGACGCGCGCCTCGGACTCGTCGCCGAGCCTCGGCAGTAGGCCGCCCTGCTGCAGGCGGCTCGGCAAGCGTGAGAGCACCGCGTTGCCATAGTGACCGCCGTCGCAGTCGCGAGCCGAGGTGAAGTGAACCTGCATTCCGACGCCCTCGGCTACCAGCGAAGCCTGGTCGACCGTGCGGGATCGGTGCTGGCCAACGTCGAGCTCTTGCAGCGCCACCACGTCGGGCGCGAGCGCCTGGATCACCTGCACGATGCGCTGCGGATCGAGCCTGCGATCGCTGCCGCGGCAGCTATGGACGTTGTACGTCATCACGCGAGCTCGACCCACGTTGCTCATGGCACGCTCGTACCTGCAGCGTCCGGGATGCAAGCGCACGAGCTCAGGTCGCGGTCTCTCCCTGTCCCTTGACCAGCCAGACTATGCCGCGCAACGGCAAGCTGAGCCATTGTGGCCGATGGTCCAGCTCGTAGCCGAGCTCGTAGACGGCCTTCTCCAGCAGGTAGATCGTGAGCAGCCGCTGCAACTCAGCGCGGTCCTTGGGCAAGAAGCTGGCGCCGCTCGCGGTGCGCAGATACGAGCGCAAGAACGCTGACGATGTCCAGCTGAACCAGTGCTCGGCCCAGCTTTCCAGCTCGGGCAGCGAATCGGGACGCGAGACGCCCTTTTCGAGCAGGCGGCGCAAGCCGTGGTGCACGACGTAGTGCAGTGAGCGAATCATGCCCGCGGTGTCGCGCAGGGGAGAGCGCTTGATGCTGCGGGCCGAAATCGGGCGTGACGGCTCGCCTTCGAAGTCGATGATGATGAAGTCGCGGCCCGTCCACAACACTTGCCCGAGGTGGTAGTCGCCGTGCAGTCGGGTTCGTAGCGCGGTGAACCCCTTACCCAGGATGCCACGGAAGATTTCGAGGATCTCCGGCTTCATTGCCAGCACGCGCTCGGCGTCTCCTCGGACGCTCTCATCCAGTTGCGGCAGCTGCTTGCCCAACCGCTCGAACACCTCCTCGGTCAGGTTGCGGAACGACTGAAACAGCGAGCGCTGATAGAAGAGGGTGAACGGCTCCGGCGCGAAACGCGGGTCCTCGGGGTGGGAGGCGAGCGCCAGATGCAGCTCGGCGGTGCGTTGACCGAGCAGGCGCGCTTGCTCCAGGTAGGTGCCGATGAGCTCGTGCGCAAGGGGGGGAATGCCGCCCTCGGCCAGCGAGAGCAACGACTGCTCGTGTGGAGGGGGGGCCTTGTTGGCGCCGATGAGCGCCAGCACGCGCTCGAAGTACTGACTGACGTTGTCGAGCGTGAAGCCCCAAGCATCGCCTTCATTGGGGACGAAGGCTTGCACGATCGCCAGCGTGATCGGCTCGCCGTGCTCGGCGCGGTACTCCAGGTGACCGGCCACCGGCGCAACATGAGGGAACTCGGCCACCTCCGTCAGAAAGGTCCCGATCTCCACGTCGGGGTTCAGACCTTCGTGCAGTCGGCGAAAGAGCTTCAAAATGAGACGATCGCCGAACGCGAGCGAGGTGTTGCTCTGGTCGGCACCGAGCACGTTGGGCTCGAGCTGCGCCTGGGAACCCCGCAGAGCCTTGAACGCTTTGCTGGGAACACCGACGAGCTCGCCTCGCCCGGCAGGTACGTGCCGCCGACGAGCGAGAACGTCGAGCAGCTCGAGCGAGAACGCACGGTCGCGCTCGGCCGTGTACAGCACGCCTTCCTTGCCCTCCGCCGTCAGGTTGGCGATCAGCGATTGAGGCGATTGCTGCCGCAGCTTGCTCGCCTGCTCATCCGCTGCAAAGGCAACGGCTAGCTGGTAGCTCTCCGGATCCCCATCCACGTATTCGACACGGATGACCAGGACGCACGAGCCTTCGCCCGCCTCGATCAGGGGAACCACGTCCACCACCTCGGCAGACTTCAGTGGGCGACCCTTGCCGCCAAACCAGCGGCGCGTTGCCAGAAAGTCCCGCAGCACGTTCTCGAAGCTCGCCTTGTGGGTGGGGTCGAAGGCCGTCACCCAGCTCTCTTCCACCTCGAGCGTCGGCAGCTCGGCGTCGCCGATCCGGCCGTCCACGTTCGCCCGCGGCTTCTGCAGCGAGAACCAGTAGAACGAGTGCGGAGCCATGGTGATGAAGTACGGCTGCTCGCCGATCACCGGGAACCGCGTGTGACCGAAGAGCTCGACAGGAACCAGGTCCTTGCGTGATGAGAGATCGATCTCGGCGTACTGAACGAAGCGCGACAGATTGGCGATGACCAGGATCTGCTCGTCACCGTGCTGACGAATGTAAGTCAGGATTTTGCGGTTGGAGGGGTAGAGGAACTCGAAGCTGCCGCGACTGATGGCGGGGAAGCGTTGACGCAGGGCGATCAAGCGCCGCATCCACCACAACAGCGAGTGCAGGTTGTCGTGCTCGGCCTCGACGTTTAGCGCCTCGTAAGAGAAGTCGGGATCGATGATGACCGGCAGGAACAGCTTCTGCGCGTTGGCGCGCGAGAAGCCCGCATTGCGGTCGGCGCTCCACTGCATCGGGGTGCGGACCGCATTGCGATCACCGAGGTAGATGTTGTCGCCCATGCCGATCTCGTCGCCGTAGTAAACGACCGGTGTTCCCGGCAACGAGAGCAGCAAGCCGTTCATCAGCTCGATGCGTCGGCGATCGTTGCCGAGCAACGGCGCGAGGCGCCGACGAATCCCCAGATTGATGCGCGCCTGGCGGTCTTTGGCGTACATCCGATACATGTAGTCTCGCTCTTCGTCCGTCACCATCTCGAGCGTGAGCTCGTCATGGTTTCGCAAGAAGAGGGCCCACTGACAGTTGGCGGGGATGGCAGGCGTTTGCGTCAGGATGTCGATGATCGGATAGCGGTCCTCCATGCGCACCGCCATGAACATGCGTGGCATCAGCGGAAAGTGGAACGCCATGTGGCACTCGTCGCCGTCGCCGAAGTAGGCGACCGCGTCCTCGGGCCAGTGATTGGCTTCGGCGAGCAGCATGCGGTCGCCGTACTTGGCGTCCACGTGCGCCCGCAGCGCCTTCAGCTCGTCATGCGTCTCCGCCAAGTTCTCGCAGGTCGTGCCTTCGCGTTCGTGCAGGTACGGGACCGCGTCGAGGCGGAAGCCGTCCACACCGAGATCGAACCAGAAGTCCATGACCTTGAGCAGCGCCTTGCGCACGGCGGGGTTTGCGAAGTTCAAGTCTGGCTGGTGCGAATAGAAACGGTGCCAAAAGTAGGCATTCGCGATCGGATCCCAGGTCCAGTTCGAGGTCTCGAAATCCTTGAAGATGATGCGCGCGTCGCGGTACTTCTCTGGCGTATCGCTCCAGACATAAAAGTTGCGTGCCGCGCTGCCCGGCGGCGAACGCCGCGCGCGTTGGAACCAGGCGTGCTGGTCCGACGTGTGGTTGACGACCAGCTCGGTGATGACGCGCAAGCCGCGCGCGTGAGCCTCACGAAGGAAGTGCTTGAAGTCCGCCAGCGTACCGTACGCCGGGTGCACGTCGGTGTACTCGGCGATGTCGTAGCCGTCGTCGCGCAGGGGCGATGGGTAGAACGGCAAGAGCCAGATGGCCGTCACACCCAGATCGCGGATGTAGTCGAGCTTCTCGGCGAGTCCCTGGAAATCGCCGACCCCGTCTCCGTTGCTATCGCAGAACGATCGGACGTGCAGCTGATAGATAACGGCGTCTTTGTACCAATGGGCGTCGGCGGAACGTTTACGGCTGGTCATCGAGCGACTCCGGTCGGGCGCTGCGGCGGTTCGAGCACGATCTCTGCTCGAGCGGATGCGAGCTCCGCAGCGAAAATATTGGGCAGGGTGAAGCACGCAAGCCGAGCTGCATCAACGATCAAGCCTCTCGACGTGCATGGCTGGCTGCACCTTGCATCTGCTCGCGCGCCGAGTGGAATGACCAGCACGGCGCTCGCAGCATGGGAGCGAGCATTGCATGATCCTTCCACACGGCAAACCCAAAGCACGCCGCGAAAGCACGCGGGTAACGCGACGCCGAACGGCTCCGCGACCGAGTCGTTCTGCCACACCGGCAGCCGCTCGTTGCGCGTCGGCCAGGCGTCACTCTGGGACGATGACGGCGTGATCGTCCTGCTCGGAAAGGAGTCCGGGGTCTTGCGGGTCGAGCAGATGCCCCGAACGGTGCGCCTTGGTCTGCAGGTAGAAACGGTTGTGCTCGTTGGCGGGGATCACGTGGCGAATTCTTCCGCTGACGCGCGTGCCTGCCCTTTCGAGCTCTGCCACCTTCTTGGGGTTATTGGTGAGCAGCCGGATCGAACGCACGGTCAGGCTCGCGATCATGTGCGCCGCGACCGCATACTCTCGTTCGTCGTCGCGAAAGCCCAGCGCCAGGTTGGCGTCCACCGTATCGAGGCCTCGGTCTTGCAAAGCGTACGCCCTCAGCTTGTTCAAGAGCCCGATGCCGCGCCCCTCTTGTCGGAGATAGAGCAACAACCCGCGCGGCTCCTGGGCGATGCGTTCCAGCGCCACGCCGAGCTGGTCGCGACAATCGCAACGCAGCGAGCCGAGCGCGTCGCCCGTCAGACATTCCGAGTGCAGCCGTGTCACCACGTCCTCCGCACCGAGCACGTCGCCGTGCACGATTGCGACGTGTTCCTTGCCGTCGCGGTTGTTCCAGAAAGCGACGATGCGGAAGTCACCGAATCGCGTGGGAAAGTTGGCGACAGCGTCGACCTTGACGCAAATGCGGTGCGCTCCGAAGCCGTCACAATCATGATCGAGATCACGCTGCACCAGGTCGTCGAGCTTCTCGACCCGTGTGGCTGCTTCGCTGCAAGGGACGCGGTTCATGCGCCTAGAATACGCCGGCCACGCTGCTTCCGCCGCTCCCGTGGCATCCGGGCCCGCGAAGGCTAACGGCTTGTCGGCAAAAAGCGCCGCGTTCGCGCGCCCGGGGCGTCAGCTTCCGACCACGTAGCCAGCCACCAGTGCTTGCGAGAGCAGGCCCCACCCGTCGATGGCCACGAACAGCAGCAGCTTGAAGGGGAGGCTGACTTGTGTCGGATTCAGCATCTGCATGCCGAGCGAAAGGAGCACGTTCGCGATCACCAGATCGATGACGAGGAACGGCAAGTAGATGGCGAAGCCGAGCGCGAAAGCCTCCAGCAGCTCCGTGACCACGAAGGCGGGAATCAGCACCACGAAGTCGTCCCGCGTCACGGCTTCGCGTTCTGGCGTGGGCCGCGCTGATCGCGCGATCTCGTAGAATCGCCCGCGTTCGCGGGTCGCGGCGTTGCCGCGCAGAAAGCCCCGTAATGGCTCGCCGGCCGCCGTGGCGAGGCCGACGATCCAGGCGCTGGTGGCGGTTGGCGCATCCGGAGCGAACAGTGGCTCGGCGCGCGTAGCGATGCGCGAGCCGAGCGGTGCCATCGCGAGCAGAGTGAGCGCTCCGGCGAGCGCGATCACCACGACGTTCGAGGGCACGTTCTGAGCCCCGATAGCACCCCGCACGATCTGGAGCACCGTCGAGATTTTCACGAACGCCGTCAGCGTCATGAACACGAAGGGGAGGACGGCCAGCGCGCCCAGGGCCAAGACCAGATTGACCGGTCGCGAAAGCCAGTCATCCGTGCCTGCCGCGGCGCCCGGTGGCAGCGCCAGAGCTAGCTGTGTCCAGCTGAGCGTCAGGCTGCTTGCCGCCAGCAGCGAACACCAACGCAGGGGTCGGCCTCGCCCCCCGAGCCCGAGCGCCGCAGCCCGCTTCATTCCTGCCGCTCCGGCGGTATCTTCGGGGGCTCTGCGCTTCGTCGCCCGCCAGACCACGAAAGCACCTCGCGAAAGCTGCGTCGCGTCGCCTGTTCGGCCACGCCGGTATCTGGCAGCGTGTCGCTGTCGTGCTCGCCCAGCTTGGTGAGCCCCGCCTCGCTGCCGCCTACCACGTAGGTGATGTTTCCCACGCGCACCAGGTAGATGACGCGGCGAGCATCGAGCGCGACGCGGCCGACGAGCTGCAGCGGCCCCGTGGGACGACCAACGCCACCCTTGCGAGCTGCGTACAAGATCGCGATCGCGAGACCGAGGATGAGCAAGAGGCTCACGGTCGTCTCCAGCACGTACCGCGACAGCGGCGTCATGAGCCGCCAAGGTAGCGGAGAGGGGCCGCCGCCGTCGACCCCCGATTGACGCGCCGCTCCGGCCAGACCTATGCCATACAGCATGTGGCGACGACGATCTGCGGGCTGTCTGGTCTCTTCCCTGTTGCTGCTATCTTGCGGGGGTCCGAAGCCGGCTGCCGAGGTAGCGCCGCCGCCGTCGGCCTCACCGGTGTTGCCGCCGGCGGAGATTCACACCGAGTCCTCACAGCCGGCGCCGCAGCCAGCGGGCGACCCGAGCCTGATCGCTGGTGGCGGAGCCCCGTCCGGCGCGAGCAGCCCGGTGCTGCGCTTCACCAGAGACCTGGCGACGCCGGAGAGCGTGCTCTACGACGAGATGGCCGATCGGTACCTGGTCTCGAACATCAACGGGAGTCCGGTCGCAGCCGACAACAACGGTTACATTCTGGAGCTCTCGCCAGAGGACAAGACCCCGCCCAGGCGCTTCATCGCCGCGGGGCTAGCGGGGGCCCGCCTCGACGCCCCCAAGGGAATGGCCATCTCACGCGGCGTTCTCTACGTCGCCGACATCACCATGGTGAGGAGATTCGACGTCAGGACCGGCGCTTCGAAAGGGGACGTTCCCATTGCGGGGGCGGCGTTCTTGAACGACGTGGCGGCTGCGGGCGACGGCCGCATTTACGTGTCGGATTCCGGTTTGAAGATGGGCGCCAAAGAGCTGGAGCCCATGGGCGGCGACGCCGTGTACGTGCTCGACAAAGACAAGGTGAGGCCGCTGGTCAAGTCGAAGGAGCTCGCTGCGCCCAATGGTCTCTTGGTGCTCGATCAGGGGCTGCTGGCGGTCACCTTTCGCTCCAACGAGGTCTATCGACTGGACGACAAGGGGGCGCGCAAGAGCGTGACGGCTTTGCCCCAGGCCGGACTCGATGGGCTGCTCGCTATTGGCGATACGCTGCTGGTGTCGAGCTGGGCCGGCAGTGCCGTCTATCGGGGCAAGCTCGGCGGCACCTTCGAGCCTGTCCTCACCGGCCTGAGTGCGCCGGCAGACATCGCTTTCGACTCCAAGCGCCAGCGGGTGCTCGTGCCCCGTTTCCTCGACAACGCAGTGGAAGCCTACGAGCTCAAGTAGGCGAGCGCACGGCCGGCCCGCGGTTCAGAGCGCAAGCCGCGTTCGCATCCGGGCGGGCAGGGCTCACCAGCTTGCGGCCGCGGGTTTGCGACGCTTTTGGCGGATTGACTTCACTGCACCTGGGGGGTAGGCCGTGGGCCCATTGGCCCTTATCGTCCAGAAATTTGGTGGAACTTCGGTTGCTAACCTTGAGCGCATGCGGCAAGTCGCCGAACGCGCTCTGCGGACGCAGCGCGAAGGCAACAAGGTCGTGATGATCGTGAGCGCGATGGCCGGCGAGACCAATCGTCTGCTCGGGCTGGCGCACGACATCGCCCCAACGCCCGACATGCGTGAGATGGACGCGCTCGCGTCCACCGGTGAGCAGGTGAGCGCCGCGCTGGTCGCCATGACGGTACAGGCGCTGGGAGGGCGAGCGCGCAGCCTGCTCGGCCACCAGGTGCGCGTGCAAACCGACGGCGCTTTCACCAAGGCGCGCATTCACGCGATCGATCACTCGCGGCTGCTGCAGACCGTCGAAGACGGCTATGTGGCGGTGGTGGCCGGCTTCCAGGGCGTGGACGCCGAAGGCAACATCACGACGCTCGGGCGCGGCGGCTCGGACACCACGGCGGTGGCGATTGCAGCGGCCATCAAGGCCGACGTCTGCGAAATCTATACGGACGTAGAC
>DASQDA010000436.1:0-2093 GCA_035634435.1 Polyangiaceae bacterium | reverse complement strand
CTTCTTCGTCGCATTTCTTCTCGGGTCGGGAGGTCTGCCACGTGCAGTATTCCTTCGATAGCTGGGCGAACTCGTTACCCAGCCACAATAGTCCGACCCGCTTCTCGATGTCGGGCTCCTTGGAGAGCTCCTTCAGGTAATACATCACCGAGTTCGCGCGGCGGTGAGACAACGCGCGGTTCTTGGCTTGCGTGCCGCTCTTGGAGGCGCGCGCCACCACGAAGAAGTAACGAGCGCCCTTGCGCGCGAACCACTTGTCCTCGAGCACTTTCTTCGCCTGCTCGTCCAGCTCGTGCATGCCTTCATCGAACTGGATCACCCCGCCGCGCTCGCGCAGCGGCGTAAACAGCTCGTTGAAGTCCTGGTCGTTGATGCTGGCAAAGGTTTTCACGTCGGTCGGTTTGCAGCCGCGCCGCGTCTGGTCGCTCGCCAGCCCGCATGAATGCAGAACGCGCTCGAGCACTTCCTTGAAGCGCGGCGTGCAATAGGCAACCTCCGCCTGGTCAGCGACCGCGACCTTGGGGCGCTCGGCCTCGGGCGTGACGAGCCGTTCCCCGGCAGCGGCAACCCAGGAGTGCACGGCAAACACGGTGCCCGTCGTCGCGAGCAGGCCGGCAGCGAGCCCCAGGCCAGCTGCGAGGCTCGTTCCGCGGGAACCTTGGGACGGATTCATTTCAGGACCTCGGGAGCAAGCTGACTCAGCGTGTAGCGTAAGCCGATGTCCGTGTCCTCGTCGCACACGCGTTTTTTGCCCAGGTACATCTGCGGCGTGGAGACCGGGATGCGGTTTTCCGAGGCGAAGTGCAGGTGCGTATTCAAGCGCACCTCGGTCTTGCGGTCGTCCACGCACTTGAGCAGCGACTCACCCCAGCGTTGCTTGATCACCGCGCGCAGCACGTCGGGCCCGGACTTGCCGGCCCGGCTGAGGTAGGTCTGCTCGTCGTACGCCCATTCCAGCATGCTCCGCGCCTGATCGCCGGCACACAGCACGGCTTTCGAGACGATGCATGCGCCGGGGTGCAGTGGCTCACTCAGCATCCAGTTGCACTCACTGTCGAGCGGGAAGAGCACCAGCTCGGTGTCCAGGCGATCGAACACGCCCTCGAGCACGAGGCGCTCGTGAAAGGCCTTGCAGGTTGGGCACAGGGGGTCCTCGAAGAAGATGGCCGGCTGCACCGGACGCGCTCCGCGCAGCACGACCAGCTCGGTGCCGCTCGGCTTGGCTGACGTGAGCTCGCCGCACTGCCCGAGAAAGGGACGCTGATCGGGGACCGCCACTGCGTACACCGCGGCAGGCGCCAACGTGGTGATGCCAAGCGCCACCAGCCACACCATGGCCAGAAGCCACCCGCGACTTCGAGAGGCCGGCGGCTGCTCACGCGTGCGCAGAAGCAGCAGGGCCATCCCCGCCGCAATCCCCAGCAGCAGCGATGCGACGTAGAGGCCAACGCACGTTTTACACAGCTGACCTAGCTGGGTGACGCTGATGATGAACATCGACGCGGACGCCAGTAGCGGAGTGAAGCCGAGCACCCCGAAGAATGCGACGGCCTTGCGGGGGGCGTTGGCGCCTGCGAGCAAGAGGTAGACGCTGAAGCCAAAGAAGAACGCAAACGCGCCGAGCGCGAAGAGCGAAATCGGAATGCCACCCCAGTACGTCTCTTTCAGGAGTGCCGAATACGGACTGTACATCGCGGCGCGACACGCTTCCGCTTCCGAGGTCGGCGGTGCACCGGGGATGAAGCTGCAATGCACGTCGTGCAGGCGACGGTCGAGGTGCGAGGCGTAGTCGAGGGTGGAGTACGACGCGAACAGCAGACCCAGGCTGGAAGCCACCAGGGCAATCGCGGCGTACGTTCTCGAGCTCGGTCCGGACATCGGGCCGAGCGTTGCAACGAGAGCAGCACGGGTCAAGCATAACCGCGCTCGCCGGCCACTATTCCCGGGGTCGACGCCGACGGGCAACGCCGCCGCTCGACCCGCTAGGGGGTGGCGGCCGGATCCGGACGCAGGCCGATGAAGACGTTTGTCTGAGTGCCGTCGAGGACGAGCCGACGGGTGATGTAGCCACGCTTACCGACTTCGAATGCGCG
>DASQDA010000435.1:0-1807 GCA_035634435.1 Polyangiaceae bacterium | reverse complement strand
GAGCCGCGGAGCTGATTGCCACGAGTGCTAGCGCGACACACACAACGCTCGAACGCGACACGGCGCGAGTCTTCCCGCGCCTACCGTCCGAAGGCAAGCGGAAATAGCTGCGCTCGGCGCCGACGCAGCGCCCGCTGATTGCTCGCCTGCCATGCCGCTCCGGCTGTTTCATCCTACGCTACGCGCGTGCACGCGCCGTCCCCCTCCACCTCCGAGCACGCCGCGACCCGGGTGTCACGTCGTGCACTGCTGGGGGTCGCCAGCGCACTCGCGCTCGAGCTGTCAACGGCGTCCACGCGCGCCCAGCCCGCTCCGGGCAAGCTCGCGCGATTGGTGCAGCCACGCCTGCTGGAGCTCGAGCGCTGGGCGGCGACGAACCAGGCGAAGCTTGGCGCGGCGGTGCTCGACGGAGTCGACCCTGGCGCGAATGGTGTCGCTCTGATTGCGGCCAGCTCGCCGCATCTGCCGCTCAATCCTGCTTCGAATCAGAAAATACTCACGCTGGTCGTCGCCCTGGAGGTGCTCGGGCCACAGCATCGTTTCTCCACGACGCTGCATGGGCGCGGCAACGCAAACACGTTGAGCGAGCTGGTCTTGCGCAGTGACGGCAACCCCGACTTTTCGACCAGTGATCTCGCCGAGCTCGTTCGCAGGCTCTCGGCTCGCGGAGCTCAGCACGTGAGCGGTGACATCTGGGTCGACCAGAGCGCGTTCGACGCCAGCTGGGAACCTCCGGCTTACGAGCAACGGCCAGACGAGTGGGCCGCCTATCGCGCGCCCGTGAGCGCCGTCGCTCTCGATCGCAATGCCATCACGTTGCATGTGCTCGCAACGAGCGACGGAGCCAAAGCTCGCGTCTGGTGTGAGCCGCCGGGCCTCGTGGAGATCACCGGCAGCGTGCTGACGGGTCCTGTGACGAGCGCCCGCAACGTTCGCCTCAGCATGCTGCGGGGGGACAACGACCGCTTGCGTGTCAGCGTTGGCGGCTCCGTGCCCGCGGGCGCGCCCGAGCTCAGCTTCTCACGGCGTCTGCACAGCCCGGCTACGGCGGCCGGCTCGACCTTGCACGCCTTGCTACGTCGAGCCGGTATTCGTGTCGACGGCCGGGTGCGTTCCGGCGGCAGTGGCATCGTGGCGCCGCTCGCGCGCATCGACTCGCCGCCCCTGTCGCAGCTCGCGCCGGCCGCAGGCAAGCGCAGCGACAACTTCCACGCGGAGATGTTCTTGAAAGCCGTGGGCGCCAAGGCGAGCGGCGCGGAAGGCAGCTCGGCCGCCGGTGCTCGCGTGATCCACGACTACATGACTGCGCTCGGTGCGCTCGACCCAGGCACGCGCGTCAGCAACGGTTCCGGCCTCTACGACGCCAATCGGGTGAGCGCGTTCGGCCTCGCCCGCGTGCTGAGCGCCGCCGCAAATAATCCGCGCGTCGCGCCCGACCTGGTCGCTAGCCTCGCGATCGGCGGGCTGGACGGCACACTGGCGCACCGCTTCGCGGGTCTGAGCGCGGCGCGAACCGTACGAGCGAAGACCGGTACGCTCGCTCAGGTGATGGCGCTATCGGGTTATGTGCTGCGCAAGAACGCCGCCGCACCCGTCAGCTTCGCGATCCTGCTCAACGACGTGAAACAGAATCACGCTCAGGCGCGCCAGCGCATCGATGCGATCGTCGAGGCGATCGCGGCGGCGGGCTAAGTAGCTCCGCTCTCGTCCGAGGCGCTTGGCCGACCCGGATACTAGGGTTGGCCGGTCTGCTGGAAGTAGTCGATGGATTCCTGGTACTCACTGCGGTCGGCGGTACTCATCGACA